>NZ_JBHXAY010000206.1:0-1184 GCF_042728775.1 Nocardia sp. NPDC060259 | reverse complement strand
TGGGGTACGGGCCGTGTACCAACTCACTAGAGGCTTTTCTCGGCAGCATAGGATCACTGAATTCACCACAACGGCTACGCATCACCTCTCAGGCTACATGTTGTGCGGATTTGCCTACACAACGCCCTACAGGCTTACACCAGGTATTCCATCACCTGGCCCAGCTACCTTCCTGCGTCACCCCATCGCTTACCTACTACAGCGAAGGTCCCGTGCAGCAATCCTCCCTCTCACCCGAAGGCTCGATAAGAGAACATTTGGACAGTTAGTACCACTGATTCGATATTTGGCGCGGATACACGGGTACGGGAATATCAACCCGTTGTCCATCGACTACGCCTGTCGGCCTCGCCTTAGGTCCCGACTCACCCTGGGCGGATTAACCTGGCCCAGGAACCCTTGGTCATTCGGCGGACGAGTTTCTCACTCGTCTTTCGCTACTCATGCCTGCATTCTCACTCCCGTAGCCTCCACAGCTGGATCACTCCGCTGCTTCCACGGCTACAGGACGCTCCCCTACCCATCCAGACGACTGGCCCGAAGGCGATCTAATGTCTGAATGCCGCGGCTTCGGCGGTGTACTTGAGCCCCGCTACATTGTCGGCGCAGGATCACTTGACCAGTGAGCTATTACGCACTCTTTCAAGGGTGGCTGCTTCTAAGCCAACCTCCTGGTTGTCTAAGCGACCCCACATCCTTTTCCACTTAGTACACGCTTAGGGGCCTTAGCCGGCGATCTGGGCTGTTTCCCTCTCGACTACGAAGCTTATCCCCCGCAGTCTCACTGCCACGCTCTCACACACCGGCATTCGGAGTTTGGCTGACTTCGGTAAGCTTGTGGGCCCCCTAGGCCATCCAGTAGCTCTACCTCCGGCGTGAAACACGTGACGCTGCACCTAAATGCATTTCGGGGAGAACCAGCTATCACGGAGTTTGATTGGCCTTTCACCCCTACCCACAGCTCATCCCCTCAGTTTTCAACCTAAGTGGGTTCGGGCCTCCACGACGTCTTACCGTCGCTTCACCCTGGCCATGGGTAGATCACTCCGCTTCGGGTCCATAATGTGCGACTCAGGGCGCCCTATTCGGACTCGCTTTCGCTACGGCTACCCCACACGGGTTAACCTCGCCACACACCGATGACTCGCAGGCTCATTCTTCAAAAGGCACGCCATCACCCCACC
>NZ_JBHXAY010000205.1:0-1224 GCF_042728775.1 Nocardia sp. NPDC060259 | reverse complement strand
GGCCTTCGGTTTTCGTCGTCTTGCGGTTCAGGACCAGCGGCGGGTGATGCCGCGGGTGCGCCTACCGTTCCAGCAGCCCTGATGCCAGTGCCTGCGGTCGTCCTCGCCGCCCTCGGCGGCCCAGGCGACGATGTGGGCGACGCCAGGGGCGATCTCGTGATCACAGCCGGGGCACCGATACGTCTTGACCGCCCTGGCGCCGGGAACCGTTCGGACGATGTAGGTTTCGTCGCCAGGCCCGTCCTCGGTACGCCCGTACACATCCCCCATGGGCGCCGGTTCGCTACGTCGCCCGGAGCGTGGTTTACGTCGCGGCATGGTTCCCAGCCTAGAAGAGGCGGAAAACGTTGCTCTCCGTGCCACGCAGCTCGTCGTAATCGAGCGTGAGGCAGCGGATCCCTCGGTCCTCGGCGAGCGTGCGCGCCTGCGGCTTGATCTGCTGGGCCGCGAACACGCCGGCGACCGGCGCCAGCAGCGGATCGCGATTGAGCAGTTCCAGGTAGCGGGTGAGCTGTTCGACGCCGTCGATCTCACCGCGCCGCTTGATCTCCACGGCCACCGTCGCGCCGTCGGCGTCGCGGCACAGCAGATCCACGGGGCCGATGGCGGTCATGTACTCGCGCCGGATCAGGGTGTACCCCTCGCCCAGCTTCGTCACGTGTTCGGCCAGCAGCTCCTGCAGATGCGCCTCGACGCCGTCCTTGACCAGACCCGGGTCGACGCCCAGTTCGTGCGAGGAGTCGTGCTCGATGTCCTCGATGGTGATGCGCAGTTCCTCGCCGGCCTTGTTGGTCACCACCCACAGCGCCTTGATGTTGTCCGGCAGCGCCGTCTTGCCCTCACGCAGCGCGGTCACACCGGTGGGCAGCTCCGCGGGGACCAGGGTCGCGATATCGCGCTCCTCGAGCCAGCACGGCGGGCTCATCCAGTTCAGCGGCTTGTACGAGCCGCCATCGGAGTGCACGAGCACCGAGCCGTCGGCCTTGATCAGCAGCAATCGGCGAGCCATCGGAAGGTGGGCGGTCAGTCGGCCGACGTAGTCGACCTGGCAACGAGCAATGACAAGGCGCACTCCGAAACTGTAGGTGACGCACCCGGAAACGCAAAAAGGCCCCCAGCATGATGCTGGGGGCCTTTCGCAATGATGTTCCGGCGGTGTCCTACTCTCCCACACCCTGTCGAGTGCAGTACCATCGGCGCAGGTGGCCTTAGCTTCCGGGTTCG
>NZ_JBHXAY010000204.1:0-1238 GCF_042728775.1 Nocardia sp. NPDC060259 | reverse complement strand
TCCATCGCCGACTCGAACCGGACGAATCGGGGTACGAGTCCGCCGTACGCGTCACCTGCAGGCTGCATGCCAGCACAGATTTCGAAGGTGTCGATGAGATCGGTCAGAGGGATGGTATCGATGCGGGGCATGATCCGGTGGACGTCGGTACGTCCGGACGGTCCTGGCTGATAGTCGAACCTGATCTCGCTGGTGGCAGTCGAACGCTGGCGCTGCAAGCGCTTCCGATCTTGGGTAATCGACCCAACCTCACCCGCACGATGGCGCGCGCCGGGAGTCAGGGCCCTTCCGGGGATCACCGGCTGAGGCGCACGACGCCCTTCCCAGTTGAATAAATCACGGCGTCACCGTATCCATTGATCGCCGATCCCGCAAAGTGGACGTCCGCTCATCGGTATGAGCGCGTACTGCAGGCGGCTGTAGGACGCTCGGCCCGTCGATCTTCCGCGGAGGATGAGTGTGCTTGTCGGCCACGGGGCGCACGTTGTCGGCCGAGTCCTGACGTTTCGTTAGAATCGCTCATGACGCCGAGGGAACTGTTCTTCCAACTGGGAGCTGATCGCCGACGACAGGTTCACCTTTCGCTATGCGAGGATGCCCTGCCGACCTGGATCGGCTTTATTCGGGGCGAGCCCGCCCCGCTTCGCTACCGCGACTCGGTTGTCGGGATGTGGCACCACGTGGATGTCGAGCTTCCGGCCGATGCCCTTCGCTCCGCTCGCGCCGGCGTGGATCTCGCGGATATCGGCAGCCGATACCTCGAGCCCATCACCGCGCTGCAAGACGACGATCTGGCATTCCCGGACTCGGTCGAGTTCGCCTATTACGCGATCTACAACTGCTTTTGCAAGTACGTCCGCGGCGACGACATCCCGGATTGGCTGATCGTCAACCAGGCCTTGTCGGTTCACGACGACAGCGAAGTGGCGTCACGCCTGGCGCGCACGATCGACGACATCGACCCAATCACGAGCGGGAACGCCGAGGATGTCGGATCGATGGGATAACGCCCTTGGTACTGGTGATCAACTCCGCGACCTGGAAGCACAGGCGTGGTCGAGCAGCGACGGGTCGAGGGGCAAGTACGCCATGGGGTGCCGAATGACGCCTGGCCGATCAAGAGACCGATCCGCTGGTCCACCCCGCTGATGCTCCACATCCCCGACGATGTTCGGGTGGGGGCTCAGTGGTTTCACCAGCGCCTCGCGCTGGCCGTTCAGTCAGCGCGATCAGCGGCA
>NZ_JBHXAY010000203.1:0-1361 GCF_042728775.1 Nocardia sp. NPDC060259 | reverse complement strand
TTTGTGACTGTACGCAATACGCAACCCGGGGCTCCGGTCGCTGCGGGGCGCGCCGGGGGCCGCGGCGCCCCCGGCGGCAGGCGGATGGGAGGTCAGCCTGCGTTGATCGCCGCGGCCAGTCTGGGAAGCTGGCGCAGCGGGGCATGGTGCTCGACTTCCATGCGCTGGTCGGCATCGAAGATGTCGCTGAGTCCCGGGGCGGGGTCATGGGTTCCGGACTGTGGCAGGGTGGTCGCGCTGAACGGCCAGTCGGAACCGAAGACGATATGGTCTCGACTCGTCACGGCCGAAACTGCCGACATCGCAGCAGGAGACGCGCTGAGTGCGGTGTCGTAGAAGAATCGCGAGATCTGCGTCTTCGCGTCGAGCAGGGATGGCTTACCCAGGCCCTGCGGCCAGTTTTCGCCGATCGCCGTCTCCGACGCGACGCCGATCCGCCACGACAGGAACGGCAGGGTGCCGCCTGCGTGGGAGAGTTGGAAGCGGATGTTGGGGTACCGCTGGGTGACGCCGGTCAGCATCATCATCGTCGCGGCTCGGGTCGTGTCGAACGTGAACTCTTCGAGGAAGTCGGGCAAGGGCAAGGTTGGCTTGGCGTCGTCCGGGATCGCGGCGGGGTGCACGAAAACGTAGGCCTTGCGCTCGTTCAGCGCAATCGTCAAGGGCTCGTAGGAGGGGTCGCCCAGGTACACGCCGTTGTAGGCGGACAGTAGGACGATGCCGTCGGCGTGGAGGACGTCGAGGGCGTGGATCGCCTCGGCGACCGACGCGGCGATGTCCGGCATAGGGAGGACCGCGAACGAGCCGAAGCGCGTGGGGTGTTGCTTGGTGAGCCCGGCGACATAGTCGTTGCAGTAGCGAGCCATGTCGTTGGCTTCTTTGCCCGCGGGCAGGAACCCGACGCCGGGGTCGGAGACCGACAGGGCCTGGGCCTGGATGCCGTAGTAGTCCATGAACGCCAGCGCGGACTCGGGTGACCACTCGGGAGTCGGGTAGCCGCCGATGGTGAAGTGTCCGTGCGACAGCAATGCCGCCCGGTAGTCCGGTGGCAGCACGTGGGAGTGCAGGTCGATGCGATACGTGCCGCTCGGCGCGGCCTGCTGAGCGCGGGCCGTTCCGGCCGCGCCGAACTGAGTCGACGTGCTCAGGGGGAGGGCCGTCGCCGCGGCTATGCCGAGGGTGCCTGCGACGGTCCCACCCAGCATGCGGCGGCGGCTCACGCCGGCGCGTGACGGTGTATCGGATTCGTTCACGAGTATGTCCTTCCTGTCGGTTGGTTCAGCCGCACCGCGGATCCGCACTTGGTAGTGCCGGGATGGTCGGTATCCGCTCGGCGGTCGATGCCGCGTTGTGGGAGTGTT
>NZ_JBHXAY010000202.1:0-1556 GCF_042728775.1 Nocardia sp. NPDC060259 | reverse complement strand
GCTTAGGGAGCTGGAAGTCGCAGCAAGGTTGTCCCCGTGCAGTCCAGGCTGAAAGTCTGCTTGCTCGCCAGGTATCCTCCATCCGAAGGAGGGGTAAGTGCCGGGTCGTACTGGCTCAGCCGATGGTTAGCAGAGGTCGGCTGTGAAGTGAATGTAATCACAAATGGCACCGAAGCCGAGATCTCTGAACGGCTTTATGTCCCGACGGGCGATGGGTTCGCTCAGCCTACTGAGACATCGAGGCACGGTGCGGTTCGCGTGTTCGCCACGGGCGAGCCCGCGAACTTGTGGCGTGGCTACCATCCGTACGCGAACCCCTTTGTGACGAAGATCGCTGCGCTTGCGACTGACGTAAGTGATCGATATGGGTGCGACTTTATTCTTGCGAACTATCTTGAGCCGTTTGGTGTGGCCGCTAGCCTCGTAGCATCCTGGTTGGACAGACCATACGCCGTTCAGCACGCTGGCAGCGACGTGTACCGGCTGGCTACGAGCGAGGACCGACGATCCGGTTATAGGAGAGTGCTCGACAACGCATCCTTTATTCTCGGCACACCCCAAATTGCTGCCGAATGGGCGGCGACAGGCATAAATCGAAGCAAATTTATTCCAGGCATGCCTCCCTATGTTCCTTCGCACTTGTTCAGGCCGAGCGGACCTGCGCTCGACGCGCTCGCCCTTCTCGATGAGATCTCGGAGACGCCGTTCGCGTCGCCAATCGCGGGCTACCGCCATAATGACGCGGTTCCCACAGTGGGAGTCTATGGGAAGCCCGGCCGACGTAAAGGCACATTCGAACTTGTGGAAGCCATGATCCAACTTGCTGCAGAAGGGCATGAGTTCAACTTCTTACTGATGATCGGGACCGGAGGCACAACTGCTCACGCAGTTGCAAGGCGCTTTAATGAGGCAGGATTGTCTCAGAGAGTTGCCATTCTGCCATTCTTGGTACATTGGAGGGTGCCAGAATTCATCCGAGCATGCAATGTCGTATGCTATTTGGAGAATAGTTTTTCTATCTCGGCGCATCGACCCATGATTCCTCGGGAAGTCGCTATGTGCGGCCGCGCTCTGATGCTGAGTGCCGAAGTGGCGGACTATCAGCGTACGCGAAAACCAATTGCACACGGCGTGAATGCCATATTGGTTGAAGATCCGACTGATATTCTGGAGCTCAAGCGTCGGCTGGCGCGGTTGCTCGGCGATCCCTTGCTCATGTCGCAGATCGGTTCTAATGCAGAAGATTTATACAGGCATTTCGATCCCGTCGTTTGGTCCGAAGATCTGGTGGCGCAGATGACGACGGCCATTGAAGAAAGGTCGGAAGGTGGCACCATGTCGCTTTATGAGTTTCAGCGCATATGCGCGAGGCTGTACACTTCGCAGCAGTATCGTTCTAGCTTCGAAAGCCACGGCAAGGCTACTTTAGGTGACACCGATCTAACCGACTCCGAGCTGTGCTCCTTGCTTGAGATCAGAGATACACTCCTCCCGAAACTGGATAGGTTCGCTCGCAGTCTCACCGCGAAGAAATTTATCGCTCTTTGGAGCAAGCT
>NZ_JBHXAY010000201.1:0-1674 GCF_042728775.1 Nocardia sp. NPDC060259 | reverse complement strand
GCCGTCACCTCCGGTGACGGCCGTTCGCACGAAAGATCAGGCCAGGTGGGCCAGTTCGGCGCGAGCCTTCTCGCCGGCTTCGGTGAAGTCGGTGCGGGTGAAGATGTTCCAGCGCTGCAGCAGCGGCTTGAAGACCAGTTCGGCTTCGTTCGCGGGGTCGTAGATGCCAGCCTCGGCCAGCGCCTCGTCGCTGGAACCGCCGCCGGGCAGGTCCACCTGCGGTACCCGGAAGGCGGCGACCTGGTCGGCGATGGCGCGCACGGCCTGGTCGGGGACCAGATCGAGGGCGGCGTCGACGAGGACGGCGAAGAACTCGGCCTGCAGTTCGTCGTCGACGGCCAGCTTCTCGGCCATCGCGGTGACGACCAGGTTCTCACCGAGGGCGGCGGTGTTGCGGTGGCGGATCGCGGCGGCGAGCTCTTCGAAGGCGCAGGTGGCCAGCACATCGATGAGGTGCAGCGGGGGACGGTTGAAGCCAGCGGTCATGTGCGCCATCCGGGCCCGCTCGAGCGCGACCGGATCGACCGCGCGCGTCACCATCAGGTAGTTGCGGATCATGATCTCGTGGCGGTTCTCCTCGGCCGTCCACCGGCCGACCCAGCGCCACCACGGGCCGGTGCGCAGATGCTTGCCGAGCTCACGGTGGTAGGACGGCAGGTTGTCGGCGACCAGGACGCTCACCGTCAGCGCGAGTTTGGCGGTCGCGCTCAGCTCGGACTGGTCCGGGGCCCAGTCGGTGCCGCCGAGAAAAGCGAAGTTGCGGCCGTCCGCCCACGGCACCAACTCGTGCGGCTGCCAGCCCTCGGCCACCTCGATGTGCCGAGCCAGGTTGGTTTCCACCACGTCAGCGAGCGAATCCAGCAGCTCACGGTCGGTCAAAGTTTTCTGCACCCCGACAACCTAGCGGTTCGGCCGTCGGCGCGGGGCCTGAGGCGGTGTTCAGGTCCCCACGCCGGGCCGGACGCACGAGTTACTTCTTGGTCACCGTGGTCTCGCCGTTGACCCAGACGATGGTGCCACCGGTGAAGTCGCTCTGCTTGCCGCCGCTGATGTCCTTCTCGTCGCTGGTCGGGTAGCCGAGCGGACCGTTGGCGCCGCCCTCCTCCTCCCAGGCCTCGCGGATATCGCCCCAGACGATGTGCGCGCCGCCGTCCTTGCTCCAGTAGATGGTGCCGCCCTCGAAGTCCTGGTACTCGCCGCCGTCCGGACCCGCTTCCTGGGCTTCCTCCGGCATACCGAGCGGGCTGCTCGCCCCGCCGACGGCGACGTACTTCTTGTACACCTCACCGGAGACGGTGATGTCGCCGTTCGGAGTGGAGATGGTCGTCGACTCGCCTGCCGCCGCCGCGGTGGTGGTGGCCGCACCGGTGCCGGTCTCGGTGGCGTCGGGCGTGGTGGTCATCCCGCCGTAGCCGCCTTCGGCGGTGGTTGTCGCGCCGGGGCCACCGATGACCGAGGTCACGGAACCGACGGTGTCGTTGGCCGTGTCCTTGTCGTCGTCACCGCAGCCTGCGGCGAGCAACAGTCCGGCGGCGGCGATGACCGCGGCGCCCCCAGCGGCAGTACGTCGAGCGAAGTGGTTCATATCCATCCTCTCGCGAGTGGCCCCCCGGGGGTGCACCACCCTTGCCGGAGGCGACGGCGTACACGCGGGTGAGCGAACCGGGCTGGGCG
>NZ_JBHXAY010000199.1:0-2268 GCF_042728775.1 Nocardia sp. NPDC060259 | reverse complement strand
GGATAGTCCGAGCGGCAGTTCGATGGCCGGAGTTGCCGGTGACAGCTCGGGCGCGTCGACCAATTCGGCTTGGCGGATGAGAGATTCGATCGCACCCTGCGCGACGGCCTCGGAGCTCAGCGAGGCCAGGTATCGGGTGACCCGGACCGCTGCCCGGTGCATCGGCTCGGCGTCGCCGGCCATCAGGATCAGCCCGGCGACCGCGGGTTCCGCGGCAGCGACCCGCGGTGCGACCTTGCCGCCCATGCTGTGCCCGAGCACGAACACCCGCTCGGCAACCACCGCCGGATGTGCGCGCAGCGCATGCACGGCCGCCACCGCGTGCGGTACGTATTCGTCGGTCATGGTGAACCCATCGATGGTGGCAGCCACATCGCGGTGGGAGTGGGTGACCTTGTCGAACCGCAGCACCGCGATCCCACGGCTGGCCAGCCCCCAGGCGACGTCCTTGAGTGGCTTGTTCGAGCCGACGGTTTCGTCGCGGTCGAACGGCCCGCCCCCGCCCAGCAGAACGACGGCTGGGCATCCGGTGGATCCCCGTGGTGCGCTGAGGGTTCCCTGCACGGTGAACGGATCACGACCTAGTGTGACGTCCTGTTCGTCGAACGTCATCTCGTCGATGTAGGCGGGCGGCCGCCACGGTTCGGCGGGCGGTGTCAGCTGGAGCCCGGCCAACCTGCCCGCACCATCGACGATCAGCTCGACCATCAGCTCCCCGAGTTCGAGGTGGACGGGGATTCGTACCGCTGTCGTGCCCGGCGGGCCCGCCTCACCCACCGCTTCCCCGACCCGGGTGACTCGCCCGTGCCGTTGCTGGACCGAATCCCACGCGTCGTGCAGGTTTTCGGCCGACACGGACGTCTGCAGATGCGCCGCGAACCTCTCGTGCACACGCGCAAAACCGTTGGCCCGCAACAGTTCGACAATTTCGGTGCCTGTCTGTTCTGCAGTCGTTGCCGTCATCCGAACGGATCCTCCTCGAACCCTCCGACGCCCGTTCCCGACAAGGTGGGTGCCGACTCTTTACTGTTCTCAACTTTGCAAACGGTATCAGAATTGAGATCATTGGGCTGTGAACCCTATGGAGTTGCTCGCGCACCCCGTGCGGCTGCGGATCGTGCACGCCCTGTCAGGCGGCCGTGTCATGACCACATCGCAGCTGTGCGCGTGTATGCCCGACGTGTCGAAGGCCACCGTGTACCGCCACGTCGACCTGCTCGCCGAGCACGACATTCTCGAGCTCGCCGGCGAACAGCGCGTCCGCGGTGCGGTGGAACGCAGCTACCGGCTGCGCCGCGAACGCGCGGTGATCGATTCCGCCGCGTCCGCGTCCGTCGACGATCACCGTCGCATCTTCGCCGTGGCGATGGCGACCCTGCTCGCCGAATTCCAGACCTACCTCGACAGTGACAACGCGGACCCGGTCGGTGACCTGGTCGGCTATCGCCAGCATGCGATCTGGCTCGACCGCGACGAACTCGCCATCTTCATCGCCGACCTCCGCGCCGTGATCGCACCTCGCCTGGCCCAGTCTGCGACCGCCGACCGCGACCCCTACCTGCTCAGCCCGATCCTGTTCCCTTTGGCCTCCGCGCCCAGCGCCGAGGAAGACGCGTCATGACACAAACCGAACACGCTCGCCAACCTCCGGAAAACGCCGTCCCAGAAGCGATCGACGAGTACGACCTGCTACTCGGTGCCGAGCCCGTTGCCGTTCCCGGCACGATCAGCATGCGCCCCGCCGACGGCCCGAGGCCGGGTGTCGTGTTGCTCCCTGGGGCCGGTCCGACCGACCGAGACGGCACACTCGGCGACAACAAACCACTCAGGGACATCGCTTGGGGGTTGGCCGACCAGGGCGTCGCAGTCCTCCGATTCGACAAGATCACCTACGCGAGGCCCGAGCAGATCGATGAACAATTCACTGCCGCAGACGAATACGTCCCTCACGGTGTGGCGGCCGTGGACGCGCTGCGTGCCCATCCCGGCGTGGATCCCGAGCGGGTGTTGGTGCTCGGGCACAGCCTGGGCGGGAGGTTAGCACCCCGCGTCGCCGCCGCCGAACCGAGCGTGGCGGGCTTGATCCTCCTGGCGGGAAGCGCGCAACCGCTGCACTGGACGGCCGTCCGCCAGATACGCTACCTCACCGAACTCGGTGGCGGCGCCTCCCTCCCCACGGTCGAAACCATCACCCGGCAAGCCGAATTGGTCGACAGCACCGACCTTTCGCCGACGACGCCACGTGACGGACTCCCCCTCGGGGCACCA
>NZ_JBHXAY010000198.1:0-2304 GCF_042728775.1 Nocardia sp. NPDC060259 | reverse complement strand
CCGGAACCGGCTCCGGTCGCCGAGGTCGCGACCGAAGCCGCGCCGAAGGCCGCGCCTGCCGGTGGTGGCCTCGGGATGAAGGGTGCCGCCAAGGCGCCCGGTGGCGGTCTGGGCATGAAGGGTGCCGCCAAGGCCCCCGGCGCGAAGGCCAAGGAGAAGTCGGCCTCTGCTGAGAGCTCAGATGCCCCGGCCCCCGCTAGACCGGTCAAGGGGCTGGCCTTGAAGAGCGGCGCAAAGAAACCCGGCGTACAGCCTGCTGATGCGTAGTCCGGCGACGACGACGCCCGGTGACCCGCTCAGGGTGCGGCACCGCCTCAGCGTGGCTGGGGTTAGCGCTCTGCGAGCGAAAGAGAGTGTGCCCCACGCCCTCACGTGGGGCACACCCTGAAACCGTTGCCGTGGACTACGAGGCGACCTTCGTACGGTGCTCGTCGTGCCCGGCGACGGTCAGCTTGCACGCACCGTCCTCGCACGAGCGCTGCAGCCGACCCCTCGATATCGTCTGCATCAACCCGATCGCCCAGCAGGTCGGGCAGCCGCGCAGCGCGATCAGCCCGACGGGCAGGAGGAGCAGGCCGGCCGGGCCGACGAGTGGGATCAGGGCGACCGAGCCGATCAGGGCGGCGAAGCCCACTGTGCCGCGGGCCAGGTGTTTCGGTAGGGATGAGCTGGCGAAGTCGGGGCTGTCAGGTTTCGTTCCGGTCATCGTTTCCTCCAGGAACCAGGTCGGATGCGGATTGCAGTGTTTCGCGTACCGTCGCGCGTGCTCGGTGCAGGCGTGACTTCATCGCGGCGGTACTCAGTCCGAGGGCATCGGCGACCAACCGTCCGCTGTAGCCCTGGATGTCGCGCATGATCAGGACGCGACGCTGATCGGCGGGCAGGGCGGCGACCGCGGCCGCGACCCGCCCCGCTTCCAGGCGTTGCAGGACCTCGTCCTCGGCCGAGGCGGCAGCGGCGATGTCCGGCACCGGCGGGTGATCTCGCAGCGCCACCCGTGCTCGCCGCAGGCACTCGTTGCGGACGATGCGGAACATCCACGACGCCAGTGCGCCGGAGGCCCGCAGCATCCCGATCTTGCGGTACAGGATGATCAGTGCTTCCTGCGCCGCGTCCTCGGCGTCTTCCGGTGTGGCGCACAGGGATCGGGCGAAGCGCTGGATGTTCGGGTGCGCGCCCGACACCAGCGCGGCGATCGAATCCACATCGCCACCCTGCGCCGCGACGATCAGCTGGTGGTCGGGCCAGGTCGACTCAGCCACGCCCGGCTCGTTTGCGCTTCACAACGACCATGCACGTGCACAACGCCACCAGGCCGACCACAACACCGATTCCGATGATCACAACAAACCTCCGTATCCGGTCCCGACATTGTGTCGGGACACAGATAAGAGGCAGCGGCCGGCCGAAAGGATTCAGGGCTCGTGCGAACTCAACGACGGGCGGTGACGATCCAGGCCCGCGAATCGAAAAACACGCCGGTGTCGCTCGTGTGCTCGGCGAGGGTCGCGAGCAACCGCGCGCGAGTTCGCCCGGCCGCGTCGGCGTCGAGAGCGGCGAACATGTCCCGGAATCCCTGCAGGCGGGACAGGTTGGCGAGGGCCGCCTCGCTGTCCGCGCCGTAGTAGACCGGCTCGTGCACGTCGGTGAATTCGATGTCGGTGAACCCGGCCGCCGCCAGGATGGTTTCGGTGGTCACCGGGTCGGCGAGGGCGAACGGACCTGGACCGTCGGCCGGCGCCGCGGCGCGGATCCGCACCAGCGCGGACGCCCACTCGTTGCGGTCGTGCTCCTGCCAGACCAGCAGCACCAGCCGTGCGCCCGGCCGGAGTGCCCGCCCGATATTGGTGAACGCGGCGACCGGATCGGCGAAGAACATCGAACCGAACCGGCTGATGCAGAGATCGAAAGACGCGGGCGGGAACGGATGAACCTGCGCATCCGCCTGCTCGAAAGCGATGTTGGTCAGCTGCTCGTCGTCGCTGAGGCGACGAGCCTGGTCGAGCATCGGCGCCGAGACGTCGACACCCAGCGCACTCCCGTCGACGGCGGCGCGGGCGGCCTCGCGCGTGGTCAGGCCGGTGCCGCAACCGATGTCGAGCACCCGGTCGCGGGCGCCGACGCGGGCGGCGGCACGGAAGAGTGCATTGTGCGGGCGCAGTTCCGCGTCGTAGTCGAACAGGTCGGTTTCGGCCGATCGCCGGGCAGTGCGCTCATCGGGCATCGCCGTCACCGCGTCCTCTCGAGGTCCGAGGCTCCATCTCACCACGCCGCGCCGCCGGTATGTGGTGGGGCGCCCCCCCG
>NZ_JBHXAY010000197.1:0-2347 GCF_042728775.1 Nocardia sp. NPDC060259 | reverse complement strand
CGGTCAGGCGCCGTTGCGTAGGCGACGAAGGAGCAAGCAACGGTGCCTGACCGGCGGGACAGGAGGGGCCGCGACCTCGAGCGCGCCAGCGCTCAGACATTTCTGTCGGTGGGTCCGCCTAGCATGGCTGACGGGGGTTCATGTCCGGTCGGCGGATGACGATGGAGAAGGGATTCACCAGGTGGCGGAACGCCTCACTGTGCGCGGAGCTCGGGAACACAATCTCAAAGGTGTCGATCTCGATCTGCCTCGTGACAGCCTGATCGTGTTCACCGGTCTTTCCGGTTCGGGTAAGTCGAGCCTGGCGTTCGACACGATCTTCGCCGAGGGGCAGCGCCGCTACGTCGAGTCGCTGTCGGCCTACGCGCGCCAGTTCCTCGGGCAGATGGACAAGCCCGATGTCGACTTCATCGAGGGCCTCTCGCCCGCGGTGTCGATCGACCAGAAGTCGACCAACCGCAACCCGCGGTCGACGGTCGGCACCATCACCGAGGTCTACGACTACCTGCGCCTGCTCTACGCCCGCGCTGGCACGCCGCACTGCCCGGTCTGCGGCGAGCTGATCGCCAAGCAGACCCCGCAGCAGATCGTCGACCAGGTGCTGGCGATGGAGGAGGGGATCAAGTTCCAGGTCCTCGCGCCGGTCGTGCGCACCCGCAAGGGCGAGTTCGTCGATCTGTTCGACCAGCTCAAGACCCAGGGCTACTCGCGCGTGCGGGTCGACGGCGTGGTGTATCCGCTCACCGATCCGCCGAAGCTGAAGAAGCAGGAGAAGCACGACGTCGAGGTCGTTGTCGACCGGCTCGCGGTGAAATCCGCGTCCAAGCAGCGGCTCACCGACTCCATCGAGACGGCGCTGCGGCTGGCCGACGGCATCGTGGTGCTGGACTTCGTCGACCGCGACGAGCACGCCCACGACCGCGAGCGCCGCTTCTCCGAACGCTTGGCCTGCCCGAACGGCCACGCGCTCGACATCGAGGATCTCGAGCCGCGCTCGTTCTCCTTCAACTCGCCCTACGGCGCCTGCCCCGACTGCACCGGCCTCGGCATCCGCAAGGAGGTCGACCCGGAACTGGTGGTGCCCGATCCCGAGCTGAGCCTGGCCGACGGCGCGATCGCGCCGTGGTCGCGCGGGCAGACCGCCGAGTACTTCAACCGGCTGCTGTCCGGCCTGGCCGAGTCGATCGGCTTCTCCATGGACACCCCGTGGCAGGACCTGCCGGCCAAGGCGCGCAAGGCGGTGCTCGAGGGCAGCTCCGACCAGGTGCACGTGTCCTACGTCAACCGCTACGGCCGCAAGCGGTCCTACTACGCCGATTTCGAAGGCGTGATGCCGTTCCTGCACCGGCGCATGGACAACACCGAGTCCGAGCAGATGAAAGAGCACTACGACGGCTACATGCGGGATGTGCCGTGCCCGGTCTGCCACGGCGCCCGGCTGCGCCCGGAGATCCTGGCCGTCACCCTCGCCGCCGACGGCACCGACAAGTCGATCGCCGATGTCAGCGATCTGTCCATCGGCGACTGCGCCCACTTCCTGAACACGCTGACGCTGGGGGAGCGCGAGGCCGCGATCGCCGGACAGGTGCTCAAGGAGATCCAGGCGCGCCTCGGCTTCCTGCTCGACGTCGGCCTGGAGTACCTGACGCTCTCGCGGGCGGCGGCGACGCTGTCCGGCGGCGAGGCGCAGCGTATCCGGCTCGCCACCCAGATCGGGTCCGGTCTGGTCGGTGTCCTCTATGTGCTCGACGAGCCGTCGATCGGCCTGCACCAGCGCGACAACCGCAGGCTCATCGAGACGCTGCTGCGCCTGAAGAAGCTGGGCAACACCCTGATCGTCGTCGAGCACGACGAGGACACCATCCGCGCCTCGGACTGGGTGGTCGACATCGGCCCGCTGGCCGGCGAGCACGGTGGCCGCGTCGTGCACAGCGGCCCCTACACCGAGCTGCTCACCGAACCCGAATCACTCACCGGCGCTTACCTTTCCGGCCGCGAGCAGATCGAGGTGCCGATGGTGCGCCGTCCGATGGACAAGAAGCGCAAGCTCACCGTCGTCGGCGCCACCGAACACAATCTGGCCGGGATCGACGTGTCCTTCCCGCTCGGTGTGCTCACCTCGGTCACCGGCGTCTCCGGCTCGGGCAAGTCGACCCTGGTCAACGACATCCTGGCGACGGTGCTGGCGAACAAGCTCAACGGCGCGCGCCAGGTGCCGGGCAGGCACACCAGGATCAACGGCCTCGATCACCTGGACAAGCTGGTCCAGGTCGACCAGTCGCCGATCGGCCGCACCCCGCGCTCGAACCCGGCCACCTACACCGGCGTCTTCGACAAGATCCGCACC
>NZ_JBHXAY010000196.1:0-2583 GCF_042728775.1 Nocardia sp. NPDC060259 | reverse complement strand
CCGCCTTCCCGACCGACCCTTGTGGCTCTGCGGCTGCGGTCGCTCGGCGGTTGGTCCGGTCTTAAGGTGAAACATGCTCAATCCGACCTATGACGACGTCGAGGCCGCCGCGGCTCGCGTCATCGGGATCGTCCGGCCGCTCACCGTCATCGCCGCCGACCCAGACCTGGTGCCCGGGGTGCAGGCCTATCTGGCTCTCGAATTCCTCCAGCACACCGGATCGTTCAAAGCCCGCGGCGCGGTCAATCTGGTTGCCGCGCTCGTGCATTCGGGTGTCATGCCCGCTGCAGGACTCGTCACCGCCACCGGTCTCAACGCTGACCTCGGATTCGCCTGGGCCGCACAGCGATTCGGCGTTCCGATCACCGCGTTCCTGGCGGTGACTGCGCCCGAAGCGAAGGCCGCCAGGCTGCGCGGCTACGGCGCGGAGGTCCGGGTGGGCGGCGCCACCCAGGCCGACGCGCAGCGGGCGGCACGGACCTTCATGGCGCGGTCCGGCGCCCTCGACGCCTATACCCACGACGACCTGCTCACCTCCGCGGGTGCGGGCACGATCCTGCTCGAGCTTGCCGCCGCCGTCCCCGATCTGGACACCGTGGTGGTCGCGGTGGGCGCGGGCGGCATGTTCTCCGGCATCACCGCCGCCGCCGACAGCCGCGGCGTCCGCGTGGTCGGGGCCGAGCCCGAAGGCAGCAGGGCTCTGCACGCCGCGCTCGCCGCGGGTACCGTGCTCGACGTCGAGATCGATTCCGTCGCAGCTGATTCCCTCGGCGCGCTCCGGGTCTGGGCCGCGGCGTTGGCGTGGGCCCGCGCCGCCGACGTGCATGCCGTCATCGTCGACGATCCCACCATCATCGCCACCCGCCGCCTGCTCTGGGACCGCCACCGCATCGCCGTCGAACACGGCGCGGCCACCGGCCTCGCGGCAGTCCGCGCGGGCAGCTATCGCCCGCACCCCGGCGAACGCGTCGCCTTCGTCCTCTGTGGCGCCAACACCGACCCCGCCGACCTCATGGCGACGGTGTAGTCGCTCGCTGTTGCCGCCGAACGCGAGTGGGTCAGCGATGCAGTTGGGATGCGGCGGCCTCGGCGCTGAGGTCGGACAGCGAGAGCGGATGCGCCGGGGGCTTGTCGAGGATCATGGTGCGGTGGACGCGCAGGTCCTTGTCGATGTGGAGGAGTTCGCCGGAGGGCATGAGCTGCCAGCCGGGATCGTCGTCCATCGGCTCGCTGGCCACGACCACGGTTGGTGTGCGGGCCGGATCGGCCGACCGGACGTGCATGGTTCCTGCGGTGCCTCGGTGCGCCAGGTGCTCGCCGGGTTCGCGTTCCAGCACGTAGAGGTCGTGCGTGGCGGGGTAGCGCAGCGCCCACAATTCGGTGGCGGTGGTCAGCAGCATGTTGATCGCGAAGATCGGCAACTGGTCGGCGATCCAGTGCGCGGCGTCGGTGATTCCGGCGGTGACGTCCCCGCGGTGGGCGTCGACGTGTTTGGTGATCAGCGCGAAGAACCGTTCCGAATCGGTGTCGCCGCCGACCAGCTCGCGGCACCGGCCGAGTTCCTCGTCGAGCCGCGCGAGGTCCTCGATGACGCCGTTGTGCGCGAAGATTCGCCCCTGCTCGGTGAACGGGTGGGTGTTGTTCGCGGTGCGTGCGCCGGTGGACGCGTGCCGGACGTGCGCGAGGAAGGTCACCGACTCGCGGTGCTTGGCTTCCACGGCGAACTGCCGGTCCTCGTACGCGGCCAGTGGCTGCTTCTCGACCAGAGCTCGCCCCGCGGTGTCGAAGGTGCCGAGCCCGGTGCCGTCCGGATTCGTCTCGCTCTGGTGATCCAGGCTGTCGGCCGCGTCGAGAAGCCAGAAGCTCGCCTTGACCCGCTGCGGTGCGGCGGTCATTCCGAAAAGTCGACACATGATGGCCTCATCCCTGCGCCGGTCGCATCGAATGATCGTGCCCATGACGACTCGAGCCTAGCGCGGGCAGGCACTCTCGCCCCTGAGAACGCGAACGCCGGGCGGAGCCGATGCTCCACCCGGCGTCCCGGCGGCCGACAGGTCCAGGCCGTGTTTCGGAAGTGAGTGGCTGGTGTGCGCTGCTGCGCGGTGAACACCAGAGGTGATTGAAAGGTGTTGTCGGCGTTGGTGTGCCGGTAGCCGGGTGGGCGAGGTCTCCGGTATGTAGTTCAGCGACCACAGCTCGCGCGCGAACCGCTCCTACCTGCGCCGACGAGCGATCACCGCGACGATCCCGGTCAAGGCGGACCAGGCCGCCAATCGGCGCAAGAAGGGTTCTGCCGGTGGAAGACCACCGGCGTTCGACGCCGAGCGATACAAACAGCGTCATGCGGTCGAGTGCGGAATCGATGCGCTGAAGGAAAACCGGGGCCGTCGCAACACGGTTCGACAAGCTCGCCGTCCGCTACCAAGCTGTCCTGCACATCGCTGCCATCAACCAATGGCTACGACACAGGTGAGGGCGGGCATCCGCCCGCCCGCCCCCCATCGAAAACACGGGCGAGTCGAGATCCAGCTCCGCCCCCGGGCTCGTATAAACAAAGGTCGCGGCCGCCCGGAGTGGGGGTGT
>NZ_JBHXAY010000195.1:0-2870 GCF_042728775.1 Nocardia sp. NPDC060259 | reverse complement strand
GCCCGGTCTGAGACCGGGCCTTACCTTTTCGGCTATCCCCGCGGTTGCCCCCGCGGCTACGCGAGGTATCGGCCAGGGCCGGACTCGATAGTTAGCTGGAACCGCTGGGCAGCAGTCCCGCCGAGCCGCTGCCGAGCTGGGCGTCTCCGGTGATCTCGACGACAAGGGTCTTGGTGGAAGAGCCTTGGGTGGCCACGATCGTGTAGGTACCCTTGGCCGGCGGGCGCCAGGTGCCGCGGACCGCGCTGCGCTCCCGGTCGGGGTAGTCCAGGCGCTCGGGCGAACTGAGCTCGCGGCCGTTGATCGTCACGGTGGCGGGTAGTGCGAAGTCGGAGCCGAACATCCGGGCCATGATGCTGCAGTTGGCGCCCACATAGTCGCAGGCGACGGGCATTTCGCTGTTACCCCAGGCGGAGATGGTGATGTCCTCCACCTCTGCCGATGCCGCGGGAGCCAGGATGGCCGGGAGAACGAGTGCGCCCGCCGCGAGGGCGGTCAGTCCTGCGATTCGCATGGGTTCGATGGTCCTTCGCCTCGGTGTGGTCGGCCCCGGCGCTCGTCCGGGAACCGCGTGAAGCGGTAGCGTTCCACAGTTTTCGCGGGGCCGGTACCCCGAAAACCCAGGGCTTGCCGCTGAGTGGAGTCTTCGTTGACTTGCTACTGCCCGTCGACTGAGGGTTTGTTATAGTCGATACGACCATAACCAAGGAGAAGGCGATGGCAGACATCAGTGGCTACCCCGGACTGCGGCATCTCAGGGGAGCCCCGACCGTCCATGTCAGGCATGTCCGCAGGGGCAAGGTCCTGCACAACGGCACCGGACTGAGCTTCTGGTTCCGTCCGAGCACCGCGGTCCTCAGTGAGGTTCCGGTGGCCGACCGCGAGCTTCCGATGCTCTTCCATGCCCGCACCCGCGACTACCAGGACGTCACCGTCCAGCTCACGGTCACCTACCGCTGCACCGATCCCGAGACGGCGACGAGCAGGATCGACTTCTCGATCGACCCCGACACGGGAACCTGGCGCCAGGACCCGCTGAGCCAGATCGCGAACACCCTCACCGAGAACACCCAGCAACACGCCCTCGAGGTTCTCGCCACGCTCGACCTCGAGACCGCCATCCGCACCGGCGTCGACAAGGTCAAGGAAGCCATCACGAGCAAGCTGACCGCGGCCCACATCGGGCTGGAGATCATCGACATCCGCGTCGTCGCGATCCGCCCCGACGCGGAGATGGAGAAGGCGCTCCAGACCACGATCCGCGAGAAGGTCCAGCAGGAAGCGGACAGGGCGACCTTCGAGCGGCGCGCGCTCGCCGTCGAACGCGAGCGCGCGATCAGCGAGAACGAACTGCAGAGCCAGATCGAGCTGGCGAAGCGGGAGGAACTCCTGGTCGTCCAGCGCGGCGCGAACGCGCTCAGGAAGGCCGAGGACCAGGCCAGGGTCGGCAGGATCGCCGACGACGCCAAAGCCGACGGCATCCGCAAGCTCGCCGAGGCCGAAGCCGCCGGTGAGAAGGCGCGTCTGGACGCGTACCGGGAGATCCCCGAGGAAACGCTCTACGCGCTGGCCGCCAAGGAACTCGCGGGCAACCTGCCGGAGATCGGCAGCATCACCCTGACGCCGGACATGATCGCGCCGATCCTGCAACGGCTCACCCGATGAACCTGGCTCCGCGAATCGTGCTGGTGCACCGGCGCACCGAGCTGTCCGAGCTGCTGGCACGGCACGGAACGCGCGGGCAGGTGGAGTTCTTCCTGAGGTCACGCGACAGATCGCTGGACGAGGTGGCCGAGCGTGACCGGCGGACCCGCGCGGCGTTGGCCGAGGTCAGTGGTGCGATTCCGCTGGGATGGCGACGCGGCATGGTCGAGCGGGAGGACCTGTCGCGGTTCCTGTTCGCGCCCGAGGACATCGTCGTGATCGTCGGGCAGGACGGGCTGGTCGCCAACGTGGCCAAATATCTCGACGGCCAGGCCGTCATCGGCATCAGCCCGGAGCCGGGTGTGCTCGCCGCGCACACTCCCGCCGACGCGGCAGAACTCCTGCACTGCACCGGCGACACGGACGACCTCACGATGGTCGAGGCGAGAACCGACGACGGACAGACACTGCACGCGCTCAACGAGATCTACATCGGCCACCCGAGCCACCAGACCAGCCGCTACCGCATCCACAACGAACGCCAGGCATCCTCGGGCGTCCTCGTCGGCAGCGGCACGGGCGCCACCGGCTGGTGCTCATCGACGCACCGCGAACGGAAAAGCCCACTGCCCCTGCCCGAACCCACCGAGCGCAGACTCGTCTGGTTCGTCAGGGAGGCATGGCCTTCACCGACCACCGGGGTCACGCACACCGAAGGCGAGATCACCGACGAAAGCCTGCACATCGACGTCGAGTCCGACGGACTGGTGGCCTTCGGCGACGGCATCGAGCACGACGCACTACGCCTGTCCTGGGGGCAGCGGTTGAGTGTCGGACTCGCCGCCACCCGACTCCGCCTCGTGCGCTGAGGTCCCGGTACATGGTCAGTGGATGTCGTGCCGGGGTGTTCGGTGTCGCCACGACTGGCCCACTCTTTCGTCTGGTCGGTCCCCGAGGGCAGCCGGTGCACCATCCGCTGAGTGCAACGGTAGATCCGCCACCTCGAAGGCGGCATTTTGCCGTCCGCGCTGTTCGCATGGTCCGTGCCTGGACAGCTACACCGCTGTTCGCCGGGTGCCTACCGGCTTGATCCGAATCGCAAGCCCTTCGGCCAGGAGGGTGTTCGGGTTGTGGGACGTTGGCCCCACAGAAATAGCAGGCCCCACGGTTTAGCCCCTGCTTTTCCGTTGATGCGGCCATGGGCACGTCGGGATTCAGGCTATACG
>NZ_JBHXAY010000194.1:0-2948 GCF_042728775.1 Nocardia sp. NPDC060259 | reverse complement strand
CCCACAGGCACACCTGTGGGCTCGCGATCGAACCTGTGCCACGCGCGGCGGCCGTGCTTCATTTGGCATGATCGGGGCGCCCTGCGTGGTCACGCTTCGCTAGCGTGTCCCAGCGCTGACCCGATCATGCCGGCGGTTTCCTACTTGTTGTCGTCGTTCGGGCGGAACGCGGTGGTCGCGTCGGCCGACGGATCGGCGTTCTGCTCCCCACCGAACGGCTGCGGCTGACCGGGGCCCGGCTGCGGCTGCGCGGGCGAACCGGCCTGCGCGCCACCGTAGGTCGGCGCACCGAAGGGCTGGCCCGGCTGCTGGCCGCCGAAGTTCTGGGTCGCGCTCTCATCGGGACGCGGCTGCGCCTGCGGCGGGGCACCGTAGGGCGACTGCTGCTGCGGCGCACCGTACTGCTGGCCGTACGGCGACTGCTGCGGCTGACCGTAGCCCGGCTGCTGCTGGCCCGGCTGACCGTAGGACGGCTGCGGCACCGACGGCTGGCTCTGCTGGCCGTACGGCGACGGCTGCTGGGTGGGGTACTGACCGCCGGTCTGGCTCTGGCCGTATCCGGTCTGGCCGTAGGGCTGCTGGCCGGTCTGGCCGTAGCCCTGCTGCCCGTAACCCTGCTGGCCGTACTGGCCGTACTGACCCGGCTGCTGCTGGGGCTGGGCGGGTTTGGGCGCCGGCGCCTTGATGATGCCGAGCCCGAACAGCAGGCCGACGATCGCGGCGGCCGCGGTCAGCAGCGCGAACACGATCACGATGAAGGCGCCGAATTCGAGCTCGGCGCCCTCGGGCACCGAGAAGGTCAGCGCGAGCACGCCGAAGAGCCCGGCGACCGCGGTCGCCGCTGCGGCGCCGAGCAGATTCTGCTTGGGCAGCAACGACACCGCGGCGAGCAGACCGGCAACCAGGACGATGGTGAGCGAGGCCGAGCCACCGAAATACGCGAAGAAGCTGTCGGTCTCGTCGCTGGTCACCGTGGTGCCGCCGAGCGTCACCGGCTTGGCTCCGACGAACGGCAGGAAGCCGAGCAGGAAGGTCAGCACGCCGAGTCCGGCGGTCGCCGCGGTCAGAATGAACGGCAGCCCTTTGGCACCGGCATCGGCCGCGGTCGATGGTGCAGCCGCGGCGGCTCCGGTGCTCGGGCCCTGGCTGGGCGCGGCGGGTGTCGCGGGTGCGTTGTACCCGGAGCCCCCGGTCGGGTATGACATGTCGTCGTCTCCTTGTCGAGTCGTGCGCATCGGTCGCGTCGAACTGACTGGTGCTGATCCAGTACTTGACGCTACTGCACGCCACGTCCCCGGTCACCACCTACCGATCGGGCTGTGGATAACCACGCCCTGTGCAGAATCGACGAAGGCCGCCTCCGTCAAACCTGGAGGCGGCCTTCGTAGGTGATGCAAAAAGATCAGGCAGACGCGATGGACGCCTTCTCCAGGATCTCGCGCGCCAGCGCGGCGGTCGCGGACGGCGTCTTGCCGACCTTCACGCCGGCGGCCTCGAGCGCTTCCTGCTTGGCCTGCGCGGTACCGCCGCCGCTGGAGACGATGGCGCCCGCGTGGCCCATGGTCTTGCCCTCGGGGGCGGTGAAGCCGGCGACGTAACCGACGACCGGCTTGGTCACGTTGGCCTTGATGTAGGCCGCGGCCCGCTCCTCGGCGTCGCCACCGATTTCGCCGATCATGACGATGATCTTGGTCTCGGGGTCCTTCTCGAACGCCTCGATGGCGTCGATGTGGGTGGTGCCGATGACCGGGTCGCCGCCGATGCCGATCGCGGTCGAGAAACCGAAATCGCGCAGCTCGTACATCATCTGGTAGGTCAGGGTGCCCGACTTCGACACCAGGCCGATCGGGCCCTTGCCGGTGATGTTGTTCGGGGTGATGCCGACCAGCGCCTCGCCCGGGGTGATGATGCCGGGGCAGTTCGGGCCGATGATGCGGGTCTTCTCGCCCTTTTCGACGTTGTAGGCCCACGCGTAGGCGGAGTCCTGCACCGGGATGCCCTCGGTGATGACCACCAGCAGCGGGATCTCCGCGTCGATGGCCTCGACGATGGCGTCCTTGGAGAAGGCGGGCGGCACGAACGCGATGGAGGTGTCGGCGCCGGTCTTCTCCATCGCCTCGGCGACGGAAGCGAACACCGGCAGCTCGATGGTGTTGCCCGCGGCGTCGGTGTGGGTGACGGTGGTGCCGGCCTTGCGCGCGTTCACGCCGCCGACGACGTTGGTGCCCGCCTTCAGCATCAGCGCGGTGTGCTTGGTGCCCTCGCCGCCGGTGATGCCCTGGACGATGACCTTGTTGTCCTTGTTCAGGAAGATGGACATGTTCGTGTTCCTTACTTGGCTGCGGCCAGTTCGGCAGCCTTGTCGGCGCCTTCGTCCATGGTCTGGGCCAGCGTCACCAGCGGGTGGTTGGCCTCGGCGAGGATCTTGCGACCCTCGTCGACGTTGTTGCCGTCGAGACGGACGACCAGCGGCTTGGTGGCCGCGTCACCGAGGATCTCCAGCGCCTTCACGATGCCGTTGGCGACCGCGTCGCACGCGGTGATGCCACCGAACACGTTGACGAACACGCTCTTGACCTGCGCGTCGCCCAGGATGACGTCCAGACCCGCGGCCATCACGGAAGCCGAAGCGCCACCGCCGATGTCGAGGAAGTTGGCCGGCTTCACGCCGCCGTGGTTCTCACCGGCGTACGCCACGACGTCCAGGGTCGACATGACCAGGCCTGCGCCGTTGCCGATGATGCCGACCTCACCGTCGAGCTTGACGTAGTTGAGGTCGTTCTCCTTGGCCTTGAGCTCGAGCGGGTCGGTCGCGTCGACGTCGGCGAACTCGAGGTGGCCGGGCTGCCGGTACTCGGCGTTCTCGTCCAGGGTGACCTTGCCGTCGAGGGCGAGGATCTCGTCCTGCGGGGTGCGCACCAGCGGGTTGACCTCGACGAGCGTGGTGT
>NZ_JBHXAY010000193.1:0-3042 GCF_042728775.1 Nocardia sp. NPDC060259 | reverse complement strand
CCATCAGGTCCACCACCGGCAGTTGGTTGTTCTCGCGATCAGTGGTGCTTTGCGGCAGCCTCGACAGCACGCACCTGGGCCTGCGCCACGCGCAGTGCCACTTCCGACGCGCTCGTGTCGGCCAGCACCTTACGTGCCGCATCGACATCGACCTCACCCGAGAGGTCCGCGGACTCGGCGAGCACGCGCACGGTATCGGCGGTCACCGAGAAGAAACCGCCGTGCACCGCCGCGACGATCCGCTCGCCCTCGGTCGACACGATGGACACCGTGCCGCCCTCGACGAGCTGACCGAGCAGCGGCTCGTGGCCGGCCATGATGCCGATCTGACCTTCGGTGGTCTGCGCGCTGACGAACGTAGCCTGGCCGGACCAGAGCTTGCGTTCGACCGCTACGAGATCAACTGTCATCTCCGCCATGGTGGACTACTTCCCGGCGATCTTCTTCGCAGCGGCCTCGACGTCGTCGAGACCACCGCAGGAGTTGAACGCCTGCTCCGGGAAGTGGTCGAACTCGCCCTTGCAGACGCGATCGAAGTCGTCGATGGTCTGCTCCAGCGGCACGACCGAACCCGGCTGACCGGTGAACTTCTCGGCCACGATGAAGTTCTGGCCGAGGAACTTCTCCAGACGACGGGCGCGGCCGACGAGGACCTTGTCCTCTTCGGAGAGCTCGTCCATACCGAGGATGGCGATGATGTCCTGCAGCTCCTTGTACTTCTGCAGGATCCGCTTGACCTCGTTGGCGACCCGGAAGTGGCGCTCGCCGACGATCGAAGCCTCGAGGATACGAGAGGTCGAGGTCAGCGGGTCGACGGCCGGGTAGATGCCCTTCTGCGAGATCGGGCGGGAAAGCTCGGTCGTCGCATCGAGGTGGGCGAAGGTGGTCGCCGGCGCCGGGTCGGTGTAGTCGTCGGCGGGGACGTAGATCGCCTGCAGCGAGGTGATCGAGCGACCACGGGTCGAGGTGATGCGCTCCTGGAGCTCACCCATCTCGTCCGCCAGCGTCGGCTGGTAACCAACGGCCGAAGGCATACGACCCAGCAGGGTCGAGACCTCGGAGCCGGCCTGGGTGAAACGGAAGATGTTGTCGATGAAGAGCAGCACGTCCTGGTGCTGGACATCGCGGAAGTACTCCGCCATGGTCAGCGCGGACAGGGCCACGCGCATACGCGTGCCCGGCGGCTCGTCCATCTGGCCGAAGACGAGGGCGGTGTCCTGGAGGACGCCCATCTCTTCCATTTCCAGGTGGAGGTCGGTGCCCTCACGGGTACGCTCACCGACGCCCGCGAACACCGAGGTGCCGGAGAACTCGCGAGCGATACGGGTGATCATCTCCTGGATCAGAACGGTCTTGCCGACACCGGCACCACCGAACAGACCGATCTTGCCGCCCTTGACGTACGGGGTCAGCAGGTCGATGACCTTGACACCGGTCTCGAGCATCTCGGTCTTACCCTCGAGCTGGTCGAAGCTCGGGGGCTTGCGGTGGATGCCCCACTGCTCGCCGTCGCGGCCGAGGCCGGGCGAGTCGAGGCAGTCACCGAGGGCGTTGAACACGTGGCCCTTGACGATGTCGCCGACGGGCACCGAGATCGGCTTGCCCGAGTCGACGACGGCCGCGCCACGGACCAGGCCGTCGGTCGGCTGCATCGAGATGGTGCGCACGATGTTGTCGCCGAGGTGCTGGGCGACCTCGAGGGTCAGGGTCTTGGCCACCGACGCCAGCTTGATGTCGGCGTTGAGAGCGTTGAACAGCTCGGGGATGGCGCCACGCGGGAACTCGACGTCCACGACGGGGCCGATGACACGGACGACGCGGCCGGCAGTTGCGCCTGCCTTGGTCGCGTTGTCCTGAGTGACAGCTGCGGTCATTAGATTGGTTCTCTTCCTGCGCTTCTAGTCGCGGTCCGAGCTCGACGCCAGCGCGTTCACGCCGCCGACGATTTCGCTGATTTCCTGCGTGATCTGGGCCTGACGCACCGAGTTCGCCTCGCGCTGGAGCACACTGGCCAGCTCGTTGGCGTTGTCGGTCGCCGCCTTCATTGCGGTGCGCCGAGCCGCGGACTCGGATGCCGCTGCCTCGAGCAACGATGAGTAGATACGCGTGTTGATGTACTTGGGCAGCAGGGCCCCCAGCAGCACATCGGCGTCCGGCTCGAATTCGTACTGCGCCGTGACCACCGCGTTCGGCGAGTCCGACATGATGTCGTCGCCGAGCTCGAAGTTCTCGTCGACGAAGCTGACCTGGATCGGCGCCAGGCGGCGCACCTCCGGGTTCTGGGTCAGCATCGAGACGAACTTGGTGTACACGATGTGCAGCTCGTCGACGCCCGCGATGGTTCCGGTGCCGTCCAGCGAGGGAACCTCGTTGTCGGAGCCGGCCATGAACGCCTCGACCAGGTGCGCGCACGCGGCCGACGCATCGGTGTACTTCGGCTGCTGGGAGAAGCCGGTCCACGACGCCTGGAACGGACGGTTGCGGAACTTGTAGTACGTGAGGCCCTTGTTGCCCATCACGTACAGCACCGGCTCCTTGCCGTCGCCACGCAGGGTGGTCATGAGCTCCTCGGCGCGCTTGAGCACGTTCGAGTTGTAGCCGCCGCACATACCGCTGTCACTGGTGATCACCAGGACGGCGGCGCGCTTCGGGTTGGGACGCTCGTTGAGCAGCGGGTGCGCCAGATTCTTCGACGCGCTCGCCAGCTCACCGAGGACCTTGGTGATCTCCTCGGCGTACGGCTTGGCCGCCGCAACCCTGGCCTGGGCCTTGGAAATTCGCGAGGTCGCGATCAGTTCCTGAGCCTTGGTGATCTTCTTGATCGAATTCACACCACGAATGCGGGAGCGCAATTCACGCAAACTTGCCACTAGCGGTTCACACTCCCTTCATTCGCCAGATCGGAATATGCCGACATCAGTCCTGACCCGGCTTACTTGTCGACGTGCTTGCGGGTGACCGACAGCGACTCGACCTCTTCGTGGTCCAGATCGCCGGCGGCGGCCTCGTTCACGACACGGCTGCCGTCGGAAGCCAGGAAGC
>NZ_JBHXAY010000192.1:0-3504 GCF_042728775.1 Nocardia sp. NPDC060259 | reverse complement strand
GTTCGCATCAGCGACCGCGCCGTCGAGTGTCACAAGTACCCGTTCTCCCATGTGACGAGCGTAGGCGTTATCGCTCCGTTATGCCTACGGCTGCTCCGAATCGGACGCCCGGCTGCGGCGCGTGTCGGTGGACGCGCCTACAGTGGGTCTTGTGTCGGTGGTCGTCGCCCCCAGTCCTGTTCTCCACACTCCGGGTGCCGTCGCGGGCGCACCTGGCTCCCCGGACGCCGCGGTCGCGTGGCATTACGGTGATCCGTTCGGCGAGCAGAAGTCCGCGGCGCAGCGCGTCGCGGTGGTCGATCGCTCGCATCGCAGCGTCGCCAGGATCACCGGCGCCGAGCGGCTGAGCTGGCTGCACACCATCACCAGCCAGCACATCGCCGCGCTGCCCGACGGGCACAGCGCCGAGAATCTCGACCTCGATCTCAACGGCCGCGTGCTGCACCACTTCGTGCTCACCGATCTCGACGGCACCGTCTGGCTCGACACCGAAGCCGAGCGCGGCGCGGACCTGGTCGCGTTCCTGCAGAAGATGGTCTTCTGGGCCGACGCCAAGCCCGAGCCCGCGCCCGACTACGCCGTGCTGAGCCTGCTCGGCCCGCAGGTGAGCACCCTGCTCGGCGCGCTCGGCATCGCCGCGCTGCCCGAGGTCTACGCCGCCGTCGCGGTTCCGGGTGGCGGCTTCCTGCGGCGCATGCCGTGGCCGAGCGCCGATTCCTTCGACCTCGTCATCCCCCGCGCCGAGCTCACCTCCTGGTGGACCAAGCTCACCGAGGCGGGCGCCGAGCCCGCGGGCATGTGGGCCTTCGAGGCCTTGCGCGTGGCCGAACTGCGTCCCCGGATCGGCGTCGACACCGACGAGCGCACCATCCCGCACGAGGCCCGCTGGATCGGCGGCGTCGACGAGCACGGCGCGGTGCACCTGAACAAGGGTTGCTACCGCGGGCAGGAGACGGTCGCCCGGGTGCACAACCTCGGCAAGCCGCCGCGCAACCTGGTGCTGCTGCACCTGGACGGCTCGGCCGACGAGCGCCCGGCCACCGGCGCCGACGTCACCGCGGGTGGCCGCACGGTCGGCAGGCTCGGCACGGTCGTCGACCACTACGAACTCGGCCCGATCGCGCTGGCCCTGATCAAGCGGTCGGTCCCCGCAGGCACCGAACTCGTGGCAGGCACCATGGCCGCCGCCATCGACCCCGACTCGATCCCCGCCGACGATGTCGTACAGGCGGGCCGGGCCGCCGTCGACCGGCTGCGCGGGCGATGAGCCGCCCGATCATGCGCGTCGGTGACACCGGCCGGGTGGAGGCCGTGTGCGTCGTGCACGCCGAACTCGAGGTCCGCACCCGCGTCGGGCGCACCGCCATCGACAAGCGACCCGTCGACGGTCGCGTCGAAGTGCGGGCCCTCGGCCTGGCCGGTGATCACGTCTGCGACACCGCCAACCACGGCGGCGCGCACCAGGCCGTCTACGCCTACGGCGAGGAGGACGCCCGCCGCTGGGCCGGTGAACTCCACCGCGAGCTGCCCGCGGGCTGGTTCGGCGAGAACCTGCGCCTGAGCGGGCTGCCGATCAGCGATGCCGTACTCGGCGCGCACGTCACGATCGGCGACACCCTGCTCGAGGTCAGCGCGCCCCGCGTCCCCTGCTCGACCTTCCAGCAGTGGGCGGGCGAACGACAGTGGGTGAAGCGCTTCACGCTCCAGTCCGACACCGGCGCCTACTTCCGGGTGCTCACCGAGGGCACGGTCGGCGCAGGCGACGAGGTGCGCGTGGTGCACGTGCCCGCCCACGGCATCACCGTGCGCGACGTGTTCACCGGCGCCGACCCCGCGCTGCTGGAACGGCTGCGCACCGAGGAGCCGACCATCTCCGACGACATCCGCATGCAGATCGACCGGCACACCAGAACCCGCACCGACGTTCCCCTGGAGGTCCGGCCCATGAGCGAGCGTCAGCGAGCGAATCAGCAGCTCAGCGTGCGCACGCTCATGACGGAGCCGAGCGCTAGCGAGGCGCAGTCATGAGTGTGGAACTGGTCGAGGTCGTTCGCTCGGGCTTCCGTGAGTGCGTGCACCGCGGCTCGGTCGTCGTGCTCGATGCCGACGGCACGCCCACCCTCGAGCTCGGCGAGGTGCACGGCCCGATCTTCCCGCGTTCCACCAACAAACCGATGCAGGCATTGGCCCTGCTACGCAGCGGTTTCGACCCCGTCGACGACGACGAACTCGCCGTCGCCACCGCCTCGCACTTCGGCGAGCCCGACCACATCGCCCTGGTCCGCAGACTGCTCGACCGCTACGGCTTCGCCCCCACCGACCTCGCCTGTCCGCCCGATCTACCCTTCGATGACCGCGCCCGCGCCGCCGCGCTCACCGGCTCAGGCCCGAGCCCGCTCTACATGAACTGCTCGGGCAAACACGCGGCGATGCTCGCGACCTGCGTGATCAACGACTGGCCGCGCACCGGATATCTCGACGTCGAGCACCCCCTGCAGCAGGCGGTGCTCGCCACGATCGCCGACGTCACCGGCGAGCCGGAAACCGACCTGGGCATCGACGGCTGCGGCCTGCCGATCGTGCCCGTCTCACTGGTCAACCTCGCGCGCGCCTTCGCCGGCTTCACCACGGCCGAAACCGGCACCGCGCCGCGCCGGATCGCCGATGCCGTTCGGGCGAATCCGCGAGTGATTTCGGGCACGAAGGGCCCGGACCTGCTGGCCATGGCGGCCACCCCCGGCCTGTTCTGCAAGATCGGCGCGGACGGTGTGCACGCGGGTGCGCTGCCCGACGGAAGGGCCTTCGCGTACAAGATCGACGACGGTCACGACCGTGCCCGGATGCCCTTGACGCTGGCGATTCTGCGCAGGCTCGGGGTCGATTGGACCGACGAGCACACCGACCTCGCGGCCACCGCGGTACTCGGCGGCGACGCCAGAGTCGGTGTGATCCGCGCGATCCCGGGGGTGCTCTGAGACCGGGTGCGCTCGGCGAAGAAGGGGCAAACGGCACCGGTTCGGTAGTTCTTCACCCACTCCTGGAAGCGCGACCGCCTGACACACGCTAAAGTGTCTGTCAGGAAGAGTATTAATTCGAACGGGGCCGCCAACAAACCCCAGGCCGCCCCGCAGTGACGCGAGGGGGTCAGCCATGGGCCGTGGCCGGGCTAAGGCAAAGCAGACCAAAGTCGCACGTGAGCTCAAGTACAGCTCCGCGCCGACCGACTTCGCGAGCCTTCAGCGCGAGCTGTCGGATAGCACTCCGCTCCACTCCCAACCAAGGAGTGGCGGCGTGATTTCCGATGAGCACGACGCAGACGATTCGCCGTCCCGTTGGAACAACGAGGACGACGACTACGACAGCTGGCGTCGCTGATCGAACGCCGGTGAAGGGGGAGGCCACGACGGCCTCCCCCTTCAACCGTTGTTCCGGCAGCGATCCAGGCTCGCAGCAGTACGGCGAACATCCGAATACACGACGAGCGTCCTGTGCACACACAGGACG
>NZ_JBHXAY010000191.1:0-3679 GCF_042728775.1 Nocardia sp. NPDC060259 | reverse complement strand
GCCGTGTACCGGAAAGATTCTCCAGCTGAATGAGGCTGGTGGTCACCTCAGCGGCGGAAACCGCCGCCTCCCCCGCCGCCGAAGCCACCACCACCGAAGCCGCCACCGCCGACGCCGCCACCACCACCACCGACGCCACCACCACCGACGCCACCACCACCGACGCCACCACCACCGACGCCACCACCACCGGCGCCACCGCCGCCGACCTTTGAGCCACCGGACGACGCGCCACCGGAAGAGGCGCCACCCGACGATGCCCCGCCGGGGGATGCTTTTCCGCTGGAGTCGCCACTCGATGTACCACCGCCGGACGCACCGCCACTGGAAGCGCCACCGCTCGAAGCACCGCCGCCTGAGGCGCCACCACCGGAAGCGCCACCGCCCGAAGCACCACCGCCCGAGTCACTTCCGCCGGAAGCACTGCCACCGGAATGACCACCACCCGAGGCTCCGCCGCCAGATGCGCCACCACCCGAGGTACCACCACCAGATGCGCCACCGCCTGACGCGCCACCACCGGAATCTTCACCGCCTGACGCACCACCGCCGGAAGCACCGCTGTCCGATCCGTCGCTGGATTCACCACCGCTGGTCTCACCGCCCGACGCGCCGCCGGAGGTGTCGCCCGTGGTGCCGCCGGACGCACCGCCTGCTGAGCTCTCGGTGCCACCCGTTGTGCCACCGCTGGGGGCGCCGCCGTCGGTCGAGCCGGTGCCGGCTGTTTCGCCGGGCGAGGTACCCCCGGGGGTCGTGCCGCTGGTTTCGGTGCCGCCGGTCGTGCCGGACGGGGCTGTGCCCGTGCCGCTTCCGCCGGCGGATCCCGAGGTGTCGGTGGAGGGCGATGTCGTGCCGCCCGTTGGCGAGGTGGGGGCGGGCGCCGTGCCGGGAGTCGTGGCACCGGGTTCGGTGGGTGTACCCGGCGTGGGGATCGAAGGGGTGCCCGAGCCGGGGCCGGTGACCGGTCCCGGGTGCCCGGGAGTGCCCGGGTTGGTCGGGGCGTTCTGGGAGGGCGTCCCGAGGTAGAAGGGCAGGGGGTTGATGAAGCGGGCCGGGTCGCCGTAGGTGGTCCTGGCCAGCGGTGAACGACAGTCGTCGCTGTGGCTGGGGCCGCCGCGCTCGCCGCCGGTGCGGGTCGTGTCGCGGCCGGCGTTCGCGGGGGCGACGATCATTTCGTAGGCCGTCTGCGCGGCGACGGCGGCTGCGACGCGTACCCGGCCGGTGAGTGGGTCGACGGCACCGAGCAGACCGGAGTTCTGGGCGGCGACGAGGTCGGCGCTCATGTCGTAGAGCAGTGCTTCGGCGGGGGCGCCGAGGGCGGGGAAACGGTCGAGGACCGGGGTCAGGCCGGGGTCGAAGGGGCTGCCGAACACCGTCATCGCCGACATGGCGAGCGCGGAGACGACTGCCGCGCTGGAGAACACGGCGACATGCGGCGCCGCGGAGCCGCCCTGCTGCACGGGGGCGAATGTGCGGGCCGCCAAGGCTGCCGCGCCGGAGGCGATCACCTGGCCGGGGTCTGCGACGGTGACCAGCGGGACGCCGAGTTCGGCCAGCGTGCGCGCGACCTCGGGCGGACGCGAAGCACCGCCGACTACCAGGATGCGCGAGAGATCGGCCAGGCGCAGGCCCGCGGCGGCCACGCTCTTGCTGACCAGTGGAAACGTGTCGCGGATGTGCTCGGAGCGCAGCGCGTCGATGTTCACCATCGAGGTGAGCGCCTGCGTGGCGCGGCGCGACCGGGGCGAACCGGCGTAGCGGGCGACCATCTCACCCAGCGGCTTGCCACCGAAATCGGTGGAGCGCATCGGAGTTCCGACCATCGGATGATGCGGCCAGTCCGGCCCGACGCGCAGAACGGTGAGGTCGAGACTGTTCGCACCCAGGTCGTAGACGAGGACGAAACCCGGAGCCAACGGCCCCTGATCGACCTCGAGCCACTCCGCGGCCGCGACCGGTTCCGGCACGAGCAGCACCTGTCCGGCGCCTGCCAGGTGCAGCGCCTGCCCGAGCAGCCCGACCTGTTTGTCGGAATACACTGCCGGATACGTCAATACGGCGCCGGCGGCCGGTTCGGCCAGCTCGATCAGCCCCGTGACGACCGCGGCGATCAGGTTGGTCGCCGAGTAGAACCGGCCACCGATCACCATCGGCTCCGGCTCGCGGCCCAGGTCCGCGAAATCCGTCACCGCCGAGGCGAATTCGTTGATCGCTCCGATGCGGGGCCGACCCGCGTCGTCGAAGGTGAGTGCGGTACGCCGTGCGCGCACCGCCGGTTTGGCCGGATCATCGGCTACTACCGCCGTAATCGCATTGACCGTACCGATGCTTAAGCCCAGACCTCTGGTCATGTATTTGCTATCCCGTCAACGCACCGTGACCACGTCCAGCACGCGAGCGCACCATGTGGCCGCGGTCGTCTTCCAAACAGCTCGCACAGATTAACCGGCACAAAGCCGAATTGCTGCCTGATTGATACAAAAGACGTGACCTTTGACCCTTGTTGGGAGATTTTCGCAGGTTACTAGGTATACGGACAAGCGTCCAGTCCCCTGAACGCTTCCGAAGCGACTGGCAGACTCCGAGAGCCAGCTACTCGCGAGTAATCGACTTGAGCCCCTAGTGAATACATTCTCTCGGTCTGTTATGGCCACCGATTAATGCACTTACCGACTGGTAATCAATTCAATTACTGCCTAGCGGATTTCGAATATCGCCGCATTGCAGTGCCGCATATCGAAGTACGCGCCGAAGCCTATGACGCGTCAACGTCACGGCCGATACCCGCCAGCACAGCCCTGCTCGCCGCGGTTGACTCGAAACGCGGAGAGACGCCGAGTCGAACTCCGAATAGCAAGGGAGAGAAGGGAATAACTATGTCCACTCGTTTTGCCGACCAGGTCGTCCTCGTCACCGGCGCCGGTTCCGGCATCGACAAGGCGGTCGCGCAGCGGGTCGCGTCCGAGGGCGCCGCCGTGGTCCTCGGGTCCCGTGGCAAGGATCAGGGCGAGCAGGTCGCCGAGGAGATCCGCGCGGCGGGCGGACGCGCGCTGTTCGTTCCCACCGACGTCACGGTCGACGCCGATGTCGAACGCCTCACCCAGGCCGCGCTCACCGAGTACGGCAGGCTCGACGCGGCGTTCAACAACGCGGGCGCGGTCACCGCGTTCGGTTCGGTCGCCGAGATCGACGACGCGGCGTGGCGCGCCGAGCTCGACCTGAACCTGACCGGGGTGTTCCACGGGCTGCGGCACCAGGTGCCCGCGATCATCGGCTCCGGCGGCGGCACGATCCTGAACAACGCGTCCAACCTCGGTGTCGTCGGCATGGCGTCGGTGGCGCCGTATGTGGCGGCCAAGCACGGCGTCGTCGGGCTCACCAGGTCGGTGGCGCTGGAGACGGCGGCGGCGGGCCTGCGAGTCAACGCGCTCGTCTCCGGCGCGGTCGACACTCCGGCGTTCCGCGCGTCGATGGGGGCCACCCCGGAGGGCGAGGCGGCGATCGCGGCGCTGCACCCGATCGGGCGGATAGCCAAGCCTGAGGAGATCGCGGCACTGTGCGCGTTCCTGCTCAGCGACGAGGCGTCCTTCGTCACCGGAGCCGCGGTCACGGTGGACGGCGGCTTCACCGCGCAGTGAACGCCGAAGGCCCGCTACGTCGCATGCGGACGACGTAGCGG
>NZ_JBHXAY010000190.1:0-3679 GCF_042728775.1 Nocardia sp. NPDC060259 | reverse complement strand
CACGACGACTCCAGCAACAACCGCTGCTGCGGATCCATCGCCAACGCCTCACGCGGCGAGATACCGAAGAACGCGGCATCGAAATCCGCGGCCTCGTAGAGAAATCCACCACCCGTCGGCGGAATTCCGGTCAGATCCCAGCCGCGGTCGGCGGGAAAATCTCCGACGGCCTCAGCACCGTCGGCCACCAGCGCCCACAGCTGCTCGGGCGAGGTGACGCCACCCGGGTACCGGCATGCCATCGCAACGATCGCGACGTCGTCCGCGTCGGGTGCAGCGGCCCGGTCCGCGGCTTCCACCGCTGTACCGACGACGGCATCGCGCAGATAACCGACGACCGCCGCCGGCGTCGGGTAGTCGAAGGTCAGGGTCGACGGCAGCGTACGACCGGTCGCCATGGACAGCCGGTCGCGGAACTCGACGGCCGCGAGCGAGTCGAAACCGAGCTCTTTGAACGCGCGCTCGACGTCGACTTTCGCGGCGGCACATCCCAGCGTCGCGGCGACCTCGTCGACGACGAGGCGATCGAGCAGATCATCGTCGGCCGCGGCGCCGAACAGCGAGGTCGCTGTGGGCCCGGATTCCTGGTCGGCGAGGGTCCGAACCTCGGGTAGGTCGTCGATGAGCGGGCTGGGTCGCGCGCTGGTGAACGGCGGCGCGAATCTGGTCCAATCGATGTCGGCCACCACTTGGTGTGGGGCGCCCGAACGGACCGCGCGCCACATCGCCTCGATCGCGAGCTCGGGGCCCATGGCCCGCAGGCCATTTCGGGTCAGCAGCGCGTCGGCTTCCGCCGTGGCGGCCATGCCTCCCCCGGCCCAGCTGCCCCACGCCACCGCGGTAGCGGGGAGCCCTTCGGCACGGCGACGCCGCGCGAGTGCGTCGAGGTGAGCATTCCCGGCCGCGTAGGCGCCCTGCTGTCCGCTCCCCCAGGCGGCGGCACCCGAGGAGAACAGCACGAACGCCTCGATCGGGTACCCGCGCGTCAGCTCGTCCAGCAGTTCCGCGCCGCGGACCTTCGCGCTGATCTCTTCGGCGAGGCCGGGAAGGGTGAGCTGATCCAGGAGCACGAAACGCGCGACACCGGCGGCATGGAGAACCGTGGTCAACGGCTGCCGCAGACCGTCGAGCAGTCGGGCCACAGCTCCTCGATCGGTGATATCGCATGCCGCGACCGTGACTTCAGCATCGTAGGCGCGCAGCTCGGCGAGCAATTCCATGGCTCCGGGCGCGGCATCGCCGCGTCGGCTGACCAGCACGACGTGCGCGGCGCCGTTGGCACATGCCCAGCGCGCCAGATTGGCGCCGATTCCGCCGGTGCCGCCGGTGATCAGTACGGTGCCGCTGAGTTGCGCGGGGCCACTCGCCGGTCGGTCGGCATGCGCCAGCCGACGGGCCAGGACACCGGAGGCGCGGATGGCCACCTGGTCCTCGACGCCCGCGCCCGACAGCAAGGCGGTCAACCGCCGCACAGCGTGCGCGTCGTCATCGGCGACGGCGGGGAGGTCGATCAAACCGCCCCAGCGGTCTGGGTGTTCCAGTGCCGCGACACGACCGACCGCCCATAGTTGTGTCTGGGCCGGGACCGGTGGCGGATCGGTCGGCGACACCGACACGGCACCGCGGGTGACGGTCCACAGGGGAGCATCGATTGCGGCGTCTCCCAGCGCCTGGATCAGAACGATCATCCGCGACAGCGCGAGCGGAACCACATCGTGCGACGGATCCGGCACGGAATCCCGCACAAACATGGCGAGCACGCCCTGGACCGGCGGCAGTGCTCGCAGGCTGTCGGCCAGTCTCGTTCGATCACCGTCCAGATCGAGACGAAGAACCTGCGCCGACCGACCGAGCTCGGTGCGCACCCGGTCGGCAAACGACTCGTCGTCGGTCGCGAGCAGCCAGGTGCCGATCGGGCGGCGGGTCGGCGTCGGTACCGGACGCCAGTGCTCCTCGTACAGCCACGAGTCCAGGGTCGTCTCGGTGGAACGACGTCGATTCCATTGTGCGAGCGCCGGCATCACCTCGTGCAAAGAGGCATCGGGATCAACGCCGAGTGTCCGGCCGACGTCGTCGATGTCGGTGTTGTCGACGAGATCCCAGAACTCCCCGTCCACCCCCGGCACCGAATCCGATGGCACTCCGGATTCCAGCCAGTAACGCTCCCGCTCGAAGGGATACGTAGGCAGGTCCACCAACTCGCCGCCGCCCATAGCAGCACCCCAGCTCACATCGACACCCGCCACCCACAACTGCCCCAATCCCTCCAGCAGCACCCGCGTCTCGTCGCGCCCCCCACGCATCGCCGCCGCGACCACCGCATCGGTACCCACGCCGCACTCACGCACCAACGACGCCAACACAGCATCCGGACCCAACTCCAGAAAGCGCGTCACACCCTGTCGCACAAGCGCCTCGACCCCCTCGCCGAAACGCACCGCGTCCCGCGCATGGCGCACCCAATACTCCGGGGCGCAGATCTCCGCCGAGATCAGGTCGCCGGTCACATTCGACACCACACCGATTCGGGGAAGCGCGAATTCGAACTGCGCACAAATCGCCGCGAACTCTTCGAGCATCGGCTCCATCAACGGTGAATGGAACGCATGAGATACCCGCAACCGCGACGTCTTACGCCCCAGCCGCCGGAAATGCGCCACCACCGGTTCTATCGCAGCGTCCGAGCCGGACACTACGACCGATTCCGGACCATTGATCGCCGCGATGTCCACGTCGCCCGACAGCACCGGCCGCACCTCGGCCTCCGACGCCCGCACCGCCACCATCGCCCCACCGGACGGCAATGCCTGCATCAATCGTCCCCTGGCCACCACCAACCGTGCCGCGTCCGGAAGGGACAGCACACCGGCCACGTACGCGGCGGTGATCTCCCCCACCGAATGCCCAAGCACGTAATCCGGTGCGACACCCTGTGATTCGACAAGCGCGAACAGCGCCGCCTCGACCGCGAACAACGCGGGCTGCGCGAACTCCGTCTGCTCCAGCACCTGCTCGTCACCCTCGAAGACCAGCTCGCGCAGCGACCGACCCAGCAACGGATCCGCCACCGCGCACACCGCGTCGAACGCCGACGCGAACACCGGAAAAGCCGTGTACAACTCCCGGGCCATTCCCACTCGTTGCGAACCCTGACCCGAGAACAGCACAGCCATGCGACCGGAACGTGCCCGACCGACCAGCACATCACTGGACACCTGAGCTGTCGCCAGTGCCGACAGTCTCGCGATCACCTCGTCACGGCCCGTACCGAGCACGACCGCACGATGATCGAGGCGTGCCCGCGTCGATACCAGTGACCGCCCGACATCAGGCAGAGCGAGGTCAGGGAACTCGTTCAGATGCGACAGCAGTGCGGTGGCTTGGGCGTGCAACGCCTCAGAAGTCTTACCCGACAACACCAACGGCACCACACCAACACCAGACACCTCCACCTCAGGCGCCTCCACCTCAGGCGCCTCCTCCACAGGCGCCTGCTCCACGATCACATGCGCATTCGTCCCACTGATACCGAACGACGACACCCCGGCCCGACGCGCCCGGCCGGTCTCAGGCCACACACGAGCCTCCGACACCACCTCCACCCCACCCACAGACCAATCCACATACGACGACAACTCACCCACATGCAACGACGCAGGCACCACACCCCGCCGCAACG
>NZ_JBHXAY010000189.1:0-3689 GCF_042728775.1 Nocardia sp. NPDC060259 | reverse complement strand
ACCCGTTTTTTGGGAGTGTGGGGGGCTGGGTTTTGTTTATATCACCCCGGGTCCGAGCCCCTTCTCACCCCCCTAACTCCCGGGCCGGTCCGCGCGGCCCGCCCCTTCTGCGTTTCACCGGAACGTTTCACCGGGACTGGCGGGGATGTCACAGTCGCCGGTCCTCTGTCGTCGACTCGGTAGACAACCGAGAGAAATGAGGATTCGGCCATGGGTATCGACGAACTGCGCGGCGCCGTCCGCGGGACGGTGTTCCTGCCGGGCGACGAGGGCTTCGACCAGGCGGCCCGGCCGTGGAACGTGGCGGTGACACAGTCGGTCGCCGCCGTCGTCGAGGTCGCCGACGCCGACGACATCGCCGGCGTCGTGCGCTACGCCCGCCGCGCGGGCCGCACGGTGGTGACCCAGCCGACCGGCCACGGCGCGACCGGCGATATCGAGGACACGATCCTCGTCCGCACCGGCAAGCTCGACAGCATCGCGGTCGACCCCGACCGGCGCCTGGCCCGCGTCGGTTCCGGCGCGCAGTGGGGACGTGTGCAATCCGCGGCCGCCGCGCACGGACTGTCCGGCCTGGCGGGCAGCAACCCCGTCGTCGGTGTGACCGGATACACCCTGGGCGGCGGGTTCGGCTGGCTGGCCCGCGCGCACGGCTGGGCGGCGAACGCGGTCCGCGCGGTCGACCTCGTGGACGCCGCGGGCGAACAGACCAGGGTGACCGCCGACTCCGACCCCGAGCTGTTCTGGGCCCTGCGTGGCGGCGGCGGCGACTTCGGGATCGTCACCGCGCTCGAGTTCGACCTCGTCGAGCTGCCCCAGCTCTACGGCGGCCGGGTGAGCTGGCCCGCCGAGCAGACCCGCGCGGTGTTCGAGATGTTCACCGCGCTCACCACCGACGCGCCCGCCGAGCTGTCGGTGTGGTTGCAGCGCTACCAGATCCCCGGCGCGGCGCCGACGGTCGCCATCGACTTCGCCTACCTCGGCGACCCTGCCGAGGGACGAGCGCTGACCAGCATTCTCGACACCCTGCCCGGCCGCCTCGCCGACACCCGTGGGGCCATGACGCCGGACCAGATCGGCACCATCACGGCCGAACCCACCGATCCGAGCCCGTCGCTGTCGCGCGGGGAACTGCTCACCGATCTCGGTGACGCGGTCGTGAAGACGATCATCGACGCACCGGTGGCCCCGCTGCTCAACATCCAGATCCGCGGCCTCGGCGGCGCACTGGCCCACAGCGGCCCGGACGACGGCGCGCGCGGAAGGGTCACCGAGCCCTACGCCCTCTACCTGCTCGGCCTCGGCCTGCCGCACCTGATCGACGACGTCACCGCCGGTTTCGCCACGATCCTGGACGGACTCGGCCCGCACATCACCGGCGCCAAGCCCTACACCTTCCTCGCGCCGGGCGAGTCGGCGAGCGCGGCCTTCGACGCGGCGACGCTGACCCGGCTCCGCCAGATCAAGCGGGCCCGCGACCCGCACAACGTCCTGCGCGCCAACTTCCCCGTGCTGGAGTGACCGTCACCCGGCGACGCGGCCGGCCCGGTGCCTGCGCACCGCCGACCGGTTCGCACACGCCGGGCTGCAGAAACGTTGTCTGCCGTTGCGTGAGGTGTCGGCGTACACCCGCGCGCACCCCTCGGCCGCGCACTCACCGAGCCGGTCCATCCCCAGACCGGTCAGGTGCAGTGCGGTGCCGACGGTGATCAGCGCGGCGACCTGGCGATCGGTCGGCACCCCTTGATCGCGGAAATGCAGGTGCCAGCCGTCGCCCGCGTGGTCGGTCAGCCGGGGCGCCGACGCGTACTCGGCGAGCAGCACGTTGAGCAGCGCCGCGCGTTCGGTCCGGTCCGCGCACGCCACCACCCGCCGCCAGCGCGACAGAAACGCCGCCACCGACGCCAGATCGTCGTCCGTCGGCGGCTGGGACAAGACAAGCCCCGCCGCCGCACAGCGCCGACCCAGCTCCGCGGCACTCCCACACGGTTCGTTGAGCAGGTCGACGCCGAGCTGCACCGGCTCCCGCCCGTAATGGTTGTAATGCACAATGCCATTACAACAGACTCGAAGCATGAACAGCCACACCACGCACACCTGGCGGATCGAGTCCTGCCACCGGACCAGCGAGGGCCTCATCGCCTACCAGCGGTGCCGCTGCGGGGCCCGACGGGTCGTCGTCGGCGACCCCGGCGTCAGCATCTCGGCCGAACTCCACGGCGCCGACCACGAGCTCGCCGCCACGGCGTAGCTCGCAGGTGGCCGGTGCCATGACGAACGTCACGTTTGACCGCTACACTCTGGACCACTGCCCAGATGTGGGGCATATCTCGTCAGCGTTCGACCGGAAAGACCCCTTGATGAAGCGTTCCACCGTCGTCGCCGCCTTTGCGGCCGCCACCGCGCTCGGCCCGATCGCGGGGACCGCGGCGGCCGAGTCGCCCGGCCTGCCCCTGTCCCCGTACGTCGCCGCCGCGCCGACGGCCACCGGCGAATTCGGCCTGCCCACCGAGCAGCCCGAGTCCGGCTCGGCACAGAGCGGCTCCACCACCGGCGTCGAGACCACCGGCTCCTCCGGCACCGGCTCGGCCGGCCTGCCCAACCTGGACCGGCTGCTGTTCGGCGGGCGCATCCTGTGCGGCGCGCTCGGCAGCGCTCTGGCTGTCGCGGGCGAGGCGATGATGGACTGCAGCGACCTGCCGACCCCCGCCTGAACCACCCGTTCACCAACCTTCAAAAACAAAGGGCCGCCGGAAACTTCCGGTGGCCCTTTATTTTTCGCGAATCAGCCGCGCGGATCAGGCGGCGTCGGCGTTGCCCGCCTTCCATTCCGGCCACGGAATGTTCCAGTCGCCCAGACCGTCGACACCGGACAGGGTGCCGCCGACGGTGTTCTTGATGATCGTGATGTCACCACGCTTGGCGTTCTCATACACCCAGCGCGCGTTCGCCGGACTCAGGTTCAGGCAGCCGTGGCTGGCGTTGGAGTAGCCCTGCTGCCCGATCGACCACGGGGCCGAGTGGAAGAAGATGCCGCTGTAGGAGATTCGCGTCGCGTAGTCGACCGGGGTGCGGTAGCCGTCCGGCGAGTTCACCGAGACGCCGTAGGTCGAGGAGTCCATGATGATCTTCTCGTGCCGGTCGCTGACGATGTAGATGCCGTTGTCGGTGGGCGTGCTGTCCTTGCCCATCGAGGTCGGCATCGTCATGATCACCTGACCGTTGCGCTCCACCGTCACCTGGTGGGTGTTGTCGTCGGCGGTGAAGACCTGCGCGTCACCGATGGTGAAGAACGAGTGGATGTTGTCCTGGCCGTAGAGCCCCTTGCCGAGGTCCTTGCCGTAGACGTTCACATCGATGGTCACCTTGGTGCCCGGAGCCCAGAAATGCTCTGGCCGCCACCGCACTTCGCGATTGTTCACCCAGTAGAAGGCACCCTCGACCGCGGGCTCGGTGGTGATCTTGATGGCGTCCTGCGCGGCCCGCCGATCGGGGATGTTCTCGTCGAACTGGATGGCCACCGGCTGACCGATGCCGACCACCTCGCCCTCGCCGGGAAGCAGGTAGGGCTTGGTCTGACTGTTCGGCGAACTGGTGGTGAAGCTCAGGGTCGTCGAGTTCACCCCGCCGAGGCCGATCGCCGACGCCGTCAGGTTGTAGGTCTTGCCGTAGCCGAGCACCTCGGTGGT
>NZ_JBHXAY010000188.1:0-3891 GCF_042728775.1 Nocardia sp. NPDC060259 | reverse complement strand
GACGCCCACAACCTGTCCACCCTGCGACTGCTCGGCTCCGTCGGCGAACCCATCAACCCCGAAGCCTGGCGCTGGTACCGAGACGTCATCGGCGCCAACAAGACCCCCATCGTCGACACCTGGTGGCAAACCGAAACCGGCGCCATCATGATCTCCCCGCTGCCCGGCGTCACCGCCGCGAAGCCGGGCGCGGCCATGCGAGCGCTGCCCGGCATCTCGGCGACGGTCGTCGACGAGGAGGGCAAGCCGGTGCAGCTCGGCGAGACCGAGGCCAACGGCTATCTGGTGCTGGACAAGCCATGGCCGTCGATGCTGCGCGGCATCTGGGGCGACATGGAGCGGTACCGGGCGACGTACTGGGAGCGCTACGCCGAGCAGGGCTGGTACTTCGCCGGTGACGGCGCCAAGCTCGACGCGGACGGCGACCTGTGGGTGCTCGGCCGGGTCGACGACGTCATGAACGTGTCGGGGCACCGCATCTCCACCGCCGAGGTCGAATCCGCGCTCGTCGGGCACCCGGCCGTGGCCGAGGCCGCCGTCGTCGGCGCCAGCGACGCGACGACCGGGCAGGGCATCGTCGCCTTCGTCATCCTCACCGGTGACTCGGCGGGCCGGGCCGGTGACGGCCTGGTCGACGAGCTGAAAGCCGAGGTGTCCAAGGAGATCAGCCCGATCGCCAAGCCGCGCGAGATCCACATCGTGCCCGAGCTGCCCAAGACCCGCAGCGGCAAGATCATGCGCAGGCTGCTGCGCGACGTGGCCGAGGGCCGCGAACTCGGCGACACCTCGACGCTGGTCGATCCTGGCGTTTTCGAGGCCATCCGCACCGGCGGGAACTGAGCCGGAGCGCGCAGCGAACGCGCAGGATACGGCCGGTGACGTGCGATGTCACCGGCCGTATCCGTTAGAATCGCGTTCAGGTGTGCCGGGAAGCCTGGTCGGCATGCGGTCGTGAATCCCCGACGGGATGAGCGCCCGCAGCGCCGTCCGCCCTGCCGAAAGGCTCGCCCGTGATCACCCGTGTTCGTAATGAGCTGACCCGCTATCTGCGCATCGAAACCGTCGGTGGAGCATTGCTGCTCATCGCCGCGGCCATCGCGCTGATCTGGGTGAACTCACCGTGGGGCGCGAGCTATCAAACGATGGTCGACACCCACCTGAGTATCTCCGCGCTGCACCTCGATCTCACCCTGGCCGACTGGACCAAGGACGGGCTGCTCGCGATCTTCTTCTTCGTCGCCGGGCTCGAGCTCAAACGCGAATTCGTCGTCGGTGAGCTGGCCGACCCCAAACGGGCCGCGCTGCCCGTCATCGCCGCCGTCGGCGGCGTCGTCACCCCTGCCGTGATCGCGATCGTGGTCGGCCACGGCGTGCCGGGGATGGACAAGGGCTGGGCCATCCCGGTCGCCACCGACATCGCCTTCGCGCTGGCCGTACTCGCGATGACCGGCTCGCGGATCCCGGCCAGTGCGCGGGTGTTCCTGCTGAGCCTGGCCGTGGTCGACGACCTGCTCGCGATCATCCTCATCGCGGTCCTGTTCACCGCGTCGCTGTCGATGCTGTGGCTCGGCGTCGCCATCGCCTGCTGCGCGGCCTGGGCGCTGGCGCAACGGCAGCGGCTGCACACGCCGTTGTTCTACATTCCGGTCGCGCTGGTCTGCTGGTACGCGCTACACGAAGCGGGCATCCATCCGACGCTGGCCGGTGTGGCGCTCGGGTTGGCGACCAGGGTGCGCAAGGACCCCGGCGAGAAGATCGCCCCGGCCACCCATCTCGAGCATGTCGTGCAGCCGATCTCGGCCGGTGTCTGCGTGCCGCTGTTCGCGTTGTTCGCCTCCGGCGTCCCGCTCGACGGCGCGGTGTTCGGCTCGCTGTTCACCGACCGGCTGTCGCTGGCGATCATCCTCGGACTGCTGCTGGGCAAGACGATCGGCATCTTCGGAATCAGCTGGCTGGCGATCCGCTTCGGCGTGGCGAAACGACCGGCGGGGCTGGAACATCGCGACATGTTCGCCCTGTCGGTACTCGGTGCGATCGGGTTCACCGTTAGCCTGCTGGTGGCGGAACTCGCGCTGGCCGATGTCGGTGACGACGCCATCGATCTGGCGAAGGCCGCCGTCCTGGTGACCTCCATGGCAGCATCGCTGCTCGGATCGGCGCTACTGTTGCGCCGAGGACGTGTGCACCAGGCGCGCCGCGACGCGGACGAGTTACAACCGGACAGTGAGGCCTAGTAGTGCCAGGACAGGGAGAAGGGTCGACGAAGTGAGTTACACCCAAGGCGGAAATGACGGTCGCACGGTCACTTCCATCCCGTTGACCGACGCCAACCCGCCCGGATCGGCGAGCATCGGCAGCCTCGTCCGCGATGCGACCGAGCAGATGTCCACCCTCGTGCGCGCCGAGGTCGCGCTGGCCAAGGCCGAGGTCACCGCCGAGGTCCGCAAGGGCCTGACCGGCAGTGTCTTCTTCATTCTCGCGTTGACCGTGCTGCTGTTCAGCTCGTTCTTCTTTTTCTTCTTCCTCGCCGAACTGCTGGATGTGTGGCTGTACCGCTGGGCCGCGTTCCTGATCGTGTTCGTGCTGATGGTGGCCGCCACCGCGCTGCTCGCGCTGCTCGGCTGGCTCAAGGTCCGCAAGCTGCGGGCGCCGGAGAAGACGATCAACTCGCTCAAGCAGACCGCCGAGGTCCTGCCTGCCGCGCTCACCCACAGTGAGCACACTCCCGCGCTGGAGAAGTCGGCCAACCGATGACGCGCCGGGCGGGCCCGGTCGCAACGGCCGGACCCGCCTACTAGGCTCGATCGGCGTGTCGTCCAACTCATTCCCGGATCCGTCCAGCGTCCGTTACGACGGACCGTGGACGCACCGTGACGTGCACGCCAACGGGATCCGCTTCCACATCGTCGAGGCCGACGGGCCGGACCGTTCCGATGCCCCGCTGGTGCTGCTGCTGCACGGCTTCGCCGACTTCTGGTGGTCGTGGCGGCATCAGCTGACCGGGCTCGCCGACCACGGGTATCGCACCGTCGCCGTCGACCTGCGCGGCTACGGCGATACCGACAAGCCGCCGCGCGGCTACGACGGCTGGACCCTCGCCGGTGACATCGCCGGCCTCATCCGGGCACTCGGTCACACCGAGGCCACCCTCGTCGGCCACGCCGAGGGCGGACTGGTCTGCTGGGCCACCGCGGTGCTGCATCCCCGGCTGGTCCGCTCGATCGCCGTGGTGAGCTCACCGCATCCCGCGGCACTGAAGAGCGCGGTCCTGCGCGATCCCGCCCAGCGCGCCACCTGGCTGCCCGACTTCCTGCGCTATCAGTTGCCGCGCTACCCCGAGCACCTGCTCACCCGCCACGACGGCGCCATGGTGGAGCGGCTGCTGCGCGAGCGGGTGAGCCAATCCTGGTCGCGCACGGCCGAATTCGCCGAGACCGCGGCGCGGATGCGCACCGCCATCCGGATCCCCGGCGCCGCGCACAGCGCGCTGGAGTACCAGCGGTGGGCCTTCCGCAGCCAGTGGCGTCCCGACGGCAAGCGCTTCATGGCGACCATGCGCACCCCGATCGACATCCCTGTGCTCGGCCTGCGCGGCGAACACGACCCCTACCTGCTGCCCGCCACGATCCATCGTGGGGCGCGACTGTCGCCGGATCGGACCCTGGTGTCGATTCCGGGTGCGGGGCACTACGCCCACCAGGAGAACCCCCGCAAGGTCAACGAGGTGCTGACCACCCGCTGGCGCGAACAGAACGGGGTCAACGGGTCACCTAAGGACGGGCTCGTCTCGCCGTGATTTGGAGCGCTGGCGCGCTCGAGTCGCGGCCCCTCCTGTCCCGTCGGTCAGGCACCGCTGCTTGCTCCTTCGTCGCCTACGCAACGGCACCTGAC
>NZ_JBHXAY010000187.1:0-4233 GCF_042728775.1 Nocardia sp. NPDC060259 | reverse complement strand
CGCGAGCACCGCGCGACTGCGACTTCCGGCGTCTATGTGGGCACCGAGGCCGCGCCTGTCACCCGAAGTAGGCCGCGTAGTCGCTGAAGGGCACCTGGCCGTTGGGGCTCGCTTTGATGGCGTCGGCGATCGGCGGGGGTATCGGAGCCCAGTAAGCAGGCATCTCGGCCGCCAGGGCCGGGTTCAGGATGTAGATCAGGGCGAAGTTCACGATCCACAGCGGCGGAGCCATCGACATGCCGACCTCGGAGCTCACGCCCGCCTTGGTGTTGGTGACCAGCTGAGCGGTACCCGAAATCTGTTGTGCGGCAAAGCCATACGCGGCTTGCACCGTGTAGGCCGACCGGTAGAGTGCGATCAGGCTTCGAACCGCATCGTTGTCCCGCAACCAGTTGCCGACAAAACCGCCGGGCGCGATCAAGGTGTTCACCTGTCTGGTCGGCGCATCCGCGTTGGCCGGGCTCTGCAGTAGCCCACCGGGGTTCACGTACAGCCCGTAGCTGGCCAGCACGGAGGGGGTGCTCTGCCCGTCGACCTCGGAATAGAGGGGGCGGCCGACCGTATTGGTGAGGATCTCGACGCAGGCGACGATCACCCCCGCCGCCTCGCGGCTTCCACCGACGCCGCCACCGGTGCTGAGATCGTGATACTGCTGCTCGGTCAGGGCGTCAGCTCGGCTCAGGCCCACCTGAGCGGCGATCGCGTCGGCCAGTTCCTGACCGAGCGGCTGGTTGAGCTGATCCGGACTCGTCATCTGCGTCGGTGCCAGGTGTTCGTAGGCGGGCGCACCGGCGAAGGGGATCGTGAACCCGGTGTCCGGGGTGTCGGCCACGGGTTGCGCAGAAGTCGTCTGGGTGGCTGCCAAAGACAGCAGACACGCACCGATCAGTGCCAGTACCGAGATTGTCCCGTGGCGGGCTGATCCTCGCCGACGCCCCGGGCCCGCTAACCACATGTTGCGCATAGTCGACCTCTCAGAGCACTGTCGGACGAGGTGAACATCAGCTTCCACGTCAGTCAAAATCGTGACCGGCGCTGTGTCAAGTCCCGCGCCGATTCGCTCCCAGGTGTCCCGGTTGGGTCGACGAGCCGCGCCATCAGGAGCAGTCGAGCTCACCCACAACATCAGCCACCAGCAATAGCGCGCGTAGGTCTCCCCGAACATCAACTACACAGCAGCCTGTCCGGGACTCCCGATTCTGCCGGACGCGCCCCCTCGCTGATGTTGCCAAGCGTTCTGGCGCTGTGAGTTCGAGGGTCGAACGGTTCGTTCTACGACTGGGCGGGTACCGGTTCGAGGAGATTCGCTGCGAGTTGTTGCTGAGCCGACCTGCCGAGACCTGCGTCGGTAGCCCACGCCAGGGCACCGCCGCGCTCGGTAGCGAGGTGGGCAAGGAACCGGCGCATGGTGTCGGCGTCGGCGCTGTAGACCCAGGTGGGCAAGCGATCGGTGTCGGTCGAGTGGGCCGTAGGGGCCCGGCGGCTACGAGCCCGGATTGCCGGGATGTTGGCCGTAGTGGCGGCATAGTCGGCGATGATGTCCTCATCACGCACCCCGACGATCGCCAACAACAGCGCGATCACCACACCGGTCCGGTCTTTGCCCGCGGCGCAATGGATCAGCGCGGGCAGGTGCCCATCATCGGCCAGTAGATCGAGCGCGGCGGCGATGCTCTGCGGGCTGTGCTCGAGGTATTCGCGATACCGGTCGAACATGCTGCCGTCAGGTGACACTTCGGTGAGGTCGAGCCGCGCTCGGCTCGCTCCGTAGACGTGGGTGTTGCGGTAGAGCGAGACGGCGTCAGGAAGGGCGCCCTTGCCGTCGGTCTCGATCTCGGTCGAGCCGCGCAGGTCGATGACGGTGTGCAGACCGTAGTCGTCGAGCAGGTATGTCACATCGGCGGGTTCCAGGGCGGTCAGCCGGTCCGAGCGCAGCACTCGGCGGTGCCGCACCTGCCGTCCATCATCAGTGCGCAGCCCACCCAGATCCCGAGCGTTCACCAGGCCGCGCAGCGGCAATTCACGACCGACTGCCGCCTCACCCATTGTCATCGAAACCCCTCCGCACACTTCATCATCGAGTAGTTCAGCCGTTGACCGACCGTACGTGATCTCGAACTCGGCCTCTTTCGACCGCTCCTTGCCCGACACCCTGAGAATCTTGTTTTCGCAGGTGAGGGGACTGGTCGGCGCGGATTCGATCAGCGATTGCAATGGATACATCGGAATCTTCGACGCGTATCGACTAGCTCCAGGACGCGTCGATAGCGTTGCGCTCGAAGATTTCCGTGCAGAAAGGGACGCCGAATGCAGCTGACAATCGTCGGGAACAGAGCCGGTATGCCCGCCGACGGCGCCGCCAGTTCGGGGTATCTGGTCGAAACCGGACAGTCCAAGATTCTGCTCGACTGCGGGCCCGGGATCGCCGTGGCGCTCGGCAACTATCTGCACCCGAGTTTTCTCGAGGCGGTGGTGATCAGTCATCTGCACCTGGATCACGTCTATGACGTGCTCCCGGTCGGCAAGCAGGCGATGCGCAAGGCGGATGGCGCACCGGATCGCCGGATCAAGCTGTTCGTTCCGGCGGGGGCGCGGGAACGGTTGGATCGGCTCGCGGCGCTGTTCCCGGTGCGGTCGACGCCGGACCTGGACCGGGCTTTCGACCTGGCCTACGAGGTCGTCGAATACGAGGCGGGCTCGCGATACACACTGGCCGATTGCACGCTCGAGTTCGTGCCGATGGCGCATTCCGAACCCTGCTGCGGTGTCCGGATCGAAAGCCCGACGGGCAGTCTCGCGTTCACCGGTGACACCGGGTGGACCGACAACCTGGTCACCCTTGCCGCCGGTGTCGACCTCTTCCTGTCCGAGTCCACACTCTCCGAACCCGACACCACCGAGCACGGCCATCTGTGCGCGATTGAGGTGGGCCGGGCGGCGGCGGCCGCGGGTGCGCGGTCGGTGGTGCTGACGCATTTCGGGTCGCCGCTGGAGGACTGGCAGCAGGCTCGGCGTGACGAGGCCGCCGCCGAATTCGATGGCAGGGTCGAGATCAGCCGACCGAGCATGCTGTTCGCGGTGCCCGTGGAGAGCGTGCGCAAGTAGTCAGTCGATGCCGGCGATCTTCCTGGTGCCCGTCGACCGCAGACTCAACGGGGCGGCGTCGAGGCTGTCCAGGAACACTTGGACAGCCCTGTTGGTGCTGTCGGCCCGCCATGCGACCTGGAGCTCGACCACCGGCTCCGGATCGACCAACGGGATCACCTTGAGTCCCATCGGACGTACCTCGTCGAGGCTGAGGAACGAGGCGAACCCCACGTACCGGCGCGCCGCGACGACGATCTCGGTGGCCACCGAGTCATTTCGGCGCTCGACCACCTTCGGGAAGGCGCCGGAGCGTTCGGACGCGGCCATGATGGCGTCGTACATTGCCGGGCTCGCTTCACGATCGAACATCACGCACGGCATCTCGGCCAGTTCGCGCACCGCGATCGAGGACCGGTCGACCCAAGCGTGTCCGTGCCCGACCAGCGCACCGATCCGAACTTTGCGCAGGCACTTCGTCCCGAGTGTTCCGCCGTTGGACGCGTTGCCGAAGAGCAGACCGACATCGAGCTCGCCCCTGGCGAGGGCGGCCAGCTGGGGCCCGGACCGGCCGGAACTGAGCTTGGTGGTGACGTTGGGGTAGTTGGTGTGCAGTCGGGCCAGCGAACCCGGCATCACCAGCTGGCCCGCCCGGCCGTTGAATCCGATGCTGATCTTGCCGATGCGGCCCGCCGCGATATCCCGGACGGTACTCGTCGCGAGGTCTACCTCGCCGAGGATCCGTCGGGCGTCGGCGCGGAACGCCTCTCCGGCCGGGGTCAGCTGGACGACTCGCGACGTCCGCGAGACCAGCTCGACGCCCAGCTGTCGTTCCAGGCGCTTGAGCTGCTGGCTCAGCGACGGTTGCGTGAGATGGAGCCGCGCGGCCGCCTTCCCGAAATGCAGCTCGTCAGCGATAGCGAGAAATGCCTCGATATGCCGTATCTCCATATTGCGCGCCTCGCGTGCTAGGTACGTGACTCGTCCGAAATAGCCATTCAAACCCAACCCGCACATCGGGACGGAACCGGGTTGTGGCCGGCAGGTGATCGTAGATGGAATTCTTGGCGCCGGTACCGGGACCGCGGTCGATTGCCGATGTCAGCATTCGAAGTTTCGATCGAAGAGCCTTCGGCAAACTCCTCGGAT
>NZ_JBHXAY010000186.1:0-4332 GCF_042728775.1 Nocardia sp. NPDC060259 | reverse complement strand
TGGCCATGCCACGCGCACCGCTTGCCTGACGCGAGAGAAATCATGACATCAGCGGCATCGCTCGGTGTGACCCTGTTGGCCGAGGGTTCCATCGATTTCAACGTCTCCGGGGTGATCGACCAGTTCTGGCGATTGACCGTCGACGGACTCACCTACGGATCGATCTACGCGTTGGTCGCCGTCGGCTACACCCTGGTCTACGGCGTGCTGCGACTGATCAACTTCGCGCATTCCGAGATCTTCATGCTCGGCATGTTCGGTACCTACGTGGGGCTGGAGCTGCTCGGCTTCGCCCCCAGCGGCAACGCGTACTCCCAGGGCGTCGTCCTGACGGTGACCTATCTCGGCTTGGCGATGCTGTTCGGCATGCTGGTCTCGGGCATCGCCGCGATCGGGCTCGAACGGGTGGCCTACCGCCCGCTGCGCAGGCGCGGAGCCAAACCGCTCGCGTTCCTGATCACCGCGATCGGCATGTCGTTCGTGATCCAGGAGTTCGTCCACTACATCCTGCCCAAGATCAGGCCAGGTCTCGGCGGCTCCAACGCCCAGACCGGTATCCGGCTGGTCGAGCCGAAGGTGCAGTTCACCTTCCTCGGCGCGCAGGTCACCAATGTGGCGCTGGTGATCTTCGCCGCGGCCATCGTGCTCGCGATCACCACCGAGATCGTCATCAACAGAACCAAGTTCGGCCGCGCCATCCGCGCGGTGGCACAGGATCCCGACACCGCGACCCTGATGGGTGTCTCGCGCGAGCGGGTCATCGTGCTGACCTTCCTCATCGGCGGTCTGCTCGCCGGTGCGGCCGCGATGCTCTACACGCTCTACATTCCCACCGGCATCATCTTCTCCGGCGGTTTCATCCTCGGTATCAAGGCGTTCAGCGCCGCGGTGCTCGGTGGTATCGGCAACCTGCGCGGCGCGCTGCTCGGCGGCATGATCCTCGGCGTCGCCGAGCAATACGGGCAGATCCTGTTCGGCAACGAATGGCGTGACGTGGTCGCGTTCGTTCTGCTGGTGACCGTGCTGATGTTCCGGCCGACCGGCATCCTCGGCGAGAGCCTGGGGAGGGCGCGCGCATGACCGACCTGACGAAAACACCGGTGAAGGACCAGGATCGGCGCGGCCTCGGCGACGCGATCCGCGACTGGTGGGACGGGCTGTCCCGGCCGGGCCAATGGGCCGTCGGCGTGCCGGTCATCGCCGTGCTGGCGATCCTGCCGCTGTACCCGCCCCCGTTTATCGACACCCCCGGCGTGAGTTTCGGCGGCGTGATGGCGCAGTTCGCGATGTACGCGCTGATCGCCATCGGCCTGAACGTGGTCGTCGGCCAGGCCGGTCTCCTCGACCTCGGCTATGTCGGTTTCTACGCTGTCGGCGCCTACACGGTCGGCCTGCTGACCAGTCCGAACAGTCCGTGGAACCAGACCGACGGCGGCTGGCTCAATCCCAGCTGGGCGTGGCTGGCGTGCCTGCCGATCGCGGTCGCGCTGACCGCGTTCGCCGGTCTCGTGCTCGGCGCGCCGACCCTGCGGCTGCGCGGCGACTACCTGGCGATCGTGACGCTGGGCTTCGGTGAGATCGTCCGCCTGATGGCCGACAACCTCGAGGAACTGACCAACGGCAGCCTCGGGTTGTCCAAGATCGCCTACCCACAGGTCGGCGAATCCGAAGCGCATCCCGGTGGCTACTTCTCCCCGGGCAACCTCGGTGATCCGGACAGCTCGAACCCGCTGGAGCGGGCCAACAACGGCACCTGGTGGTTCTGGCTCGGCATGGCGCTGGTCGTCGTGGTCCTGCTGGTCATCGGCAACCTCGAGCGCAGCCGGGTCGGCCGCTCCTGGGTCGCGATCCGCGAGGACGAGGACGCCGCCGAGATCATGGGCGTGCCGACCTTCAAGTTCAAGCTGTGGGCCTTCGTGATCGGCGCGTCCGTCGGCGGCCTGTCGGGCGCCATGTACGCCGGTCAGGTCACCTACGTGAACCCGAAGCAGTTCGACATCATCTTGTCGATGCTGTTCCTGTGTGCCGTCGTGCTCGGTGGCTCGGGCAACAAGCTCGGTGTGATCGTCGGCGCCTTCCTCATCGCGTATCTGCCGATGCGGTTGCAGTCGGTGCAGCTGGTGTCGAGCGAGTCGACCGGTTATCTGCTGCTCGGGCTCGATATCGCGCTGCTGGTCGGCCTGTGGCTGCTGTGGCGGTGGCGCGGTGACGCGCTCGGCGTGTGGGTCAGGCGCGGGGTGATCACCGTGTCGATCTTCGCGGTGGTCTTCGGCCTGCTGCTGCTGGGCAGCGTGCTGCTGTTCCGCAAGGGCGGCGCGCAGACGCTCGGTGACCTGAAGTACTTCTACTTCGGCATCGCGCTGGTGGTGATGATGATTCTGCGGCCACAGGGTCTGTTCCCGGTGCGGCAGAAGCTGCTCACCTACGGCAGACAGGTGTACCAGGCGGTCGTGCGCAAGCCGGCGGCCGAACCGATCGGAGCAGGGCGATGACGGGGCCGGGCGCAGGGGACGCGCTGTACGACAACGAGGACATGTCGGCCGGGTACAAGCCCGCGCCGGAGGTCGAACCGGCAGGCGAGGTCGACGTCACCGCGGTGCTGCCCGAACTCGGCGACGCCGAGACGGTCGCCGAGGTGGTCGCGCCGCATCGCGCGATCGACACCGAGGTGGGCGAGGCGCTGCTGCGCACCGACGGCCTGACGGTGAAGTTCGGCGGTCTGACCGCACTGGACGGGGTCAGCTTCGAGATCCGCCGCGGCGAGATCCTCGGCCTCATCGGCCCCAACGGCGCGGGCAAGACCACCTGCTTCAACGCGATCACCGGTGTCTACAAGCCCGCGGCGGGCAGCGTGCACTTCGACGGGCAGCCGCTGGCCAAGACCAAGCGCAACGAGATCACCCGGATGGGCATCGCGCGCACGTTCCAGAACGTGCGGCTGTTCGGGGAGATGACGGCGCTGGAGAACGTGGTCGTCGGCACCGACGCCCGCCACACCACCTCGGTGCCCGGCGCGGTGTTCCGCACCCCGAAGCACCGGCGCGAGGAACGCGACGCCATCGAACGTGGCATGGCGCTGCTCGAGTTCGTCGGCATCGCGCCACGCGCGGTGGAGAAGGCCCGCAACCTCTCCTACGGTGACCAGCGCAGGCTCGAGATCGCGCGAGCGCTGGCGACCGAGCCGAAGCTGCTGTGCCTGGACGAACCGGCCGCCGGGTTCAACCCGAGCGAGAAGTCGGCGCTGATGGATCTGATCCGCAAGATCCGCGACGACGGCTACACCGTGCTGCTCATCGAGCACGACATGCGGCTGGTGATGGGCGTGACCGACCGGATCGTGGTGCTCGAGTTCGGGCGCAAGATCGCCGACGGCCTGCCCGCCCAGGTACGCGAGGACCCGGCGGTCATCGCGGCCTATCTCGGTGTGCCCGACGCGGACACGGTCGAAGAGGTGCGCGAGGGAGCCGGTGCCGCCGCGGCGGCGGAAGCGGCGCCGACGGAGGCTCCGGCCACGGTGGTGGAAGCGGCGCGGGAGGAGCCCGAGGCCGTTGTCGAGCAGCGGGTGCCGCTGCTCGAGGTCCGCGACATGGTCGTGAACTACGGCAGAATCGAAGCGCTGCACGGGATCTCGCTGTCGGTCGACCAGGGCGAGCTGATCACCCTGCTCGGCGCCAACGGCGCGGGCAAGACGACCGCCATGCGCGCGCTGTCGGGTCTGCTGCCGCTCACCTCGGGCAAGATCCTGTTCGAGGGCAAGGACATCACCTCGATGAAGGCGCACGACCGGGTGGTGCACGGGCTGATCCAGGCGCCGGAAGGTCGCGGGGTGTTCCCCGGCATGACCGTGGCGGAGAATCTCGACATGGGTTGCTACGGCAGGCCGTTCGAGCAGAAGGCCGAGTACCAGCAGACGCTGGACTGGATCTTCGAACTGTTCCCGCGCCTGGCCGAACGCCGCAAGCAGGTCGGCGGCACGCTCTCCGGCGGCGAACAGCAGATGCTGGCCATCGGCCGTGCTCTGATGGCCCGCCCGAAGCTGCTGCTGCTCGACGAGCCGTCGATGGGTCTGGCGCCCATGGTGATCCAGCAGATCTTCAAGATCATCAGCGAGATCAACCGCCAGGGCACCACCGTCCTGCTCGTCGAGCAGAACGCCCAGCAGGCGCTGACCCGCAGCGACCGCGCCTACATCCTGGAAACCGGCGAGGTCACCAAGACCGGAGCGGGCTCCGCCCTCCTCACCGACCCCGCCGTCATGTCCGCCTACCTCGGCCACGACTGACCCGGTTCACCCGGCAATCGGCCCCTGTGCCGCTCGATGAGCGGCACAGG
>NZ_JBHXAY010000185.1:0-5431 GCF_042728775.1 Nocardia sp. NPDC060259 | reverse complement strand
CCGGATTCGGTGCGGACCGATCGTGTTTCCGCCGGATCGGACTCAGGAGAGCGTGCGGCAGTAGAGCGCCTGTGGCCGGTTGCCGCGACGGTTGGCCCCGGAGAAGGCGATTCCGGCGACGTACTCGTCGGCATTGCACTGGCCCTTGTAGTAGCCCTCGGCCCAGTCGCCGCCTTCGCCGGAAGCTGGGCGATTGTCGCCGCGGTCGAACCACAGCGTGCGTCCGGCGCCGGCCAGCGGTTTGCTGCCGGGGGCGCAGAGAATGCCGGACATGGCGTCACCGTTGAGGCTGTAGCCGATCATGAACGAGCCCTCGGCGCACTGGTATTTGGTGAACCCGTTGGCCCAGTCGGTGCGAACATTCTCGCGGTCGACCTTGACCGCGTCTGCGCCCGGCTGCCACAGCTCGCGCGCAGTGGCGTCGGTGCACAATCCGCCCTGGCCGCGATCGCTGACGCCGATCAGGCGCTGGCCGTCGGGGCACACCATCTTGTGCGCACCGCTGTCCCAATCGGCGGCGGCCCGCGACGACCGGTTGTCGTCCTCGTGAATACCCTGCAGCATGGACCAGTTTCGGGCCGGAACGGGGACCTGGCCGGTGAAGCCGTTCGCCTCGAGCAGACGGCGCACATGCGGCGCCCGCCAGTCGTCGGCGTCGAGGACATTGCGCAGCGCGCCCGAGGTGTCGTAGCGCAGCAGGCCCCACTGATTGCCCTTGTCGTTCTCGTGGAAGCCGACGATGGGCCAGTAGGCGTAATCGAGGTCACGATCGACCAGGTAGTCGACCAGATTCGCGAACCATGCCCTGTCCAGATCGCTGTCACCCTTGCCGACACCGAATTCGCTGACCCACACCGGTGCGGTGAAGTGTTTGTCGGGGGTCGTGGCCACGTATCCCGCGCGCTCGTCCATGGACCTGAACAGATCCGCGCGCGACATATCGCGGAAGCGTGGGTCGTGGGTCTCGCCCATGCCGGTGGCTCCGGTGTGGTTCGGCCCGATATAGCCGTAGAAGTGCACCCCGTACACAACCTTGTTGGAGCGCACCAGAGTGGTGGACAGCCGCTTCATCGGTTCCAGCATCGGCCGCTCGTGCCAGGTGATGTCGGTGGGGATACCCATCCAGTTGATGCCCTCGACCACGATGAGCAGATGGGGATTGCCCTGGGTGAGAATGGCGTCGCCTGCCTCCTGCGCGGCGTCGGCCCAGTCGTTGCTGTCGCCCTGACCCCAGTTCGGATTGGTCCAGGTGGTGCGCCGCACCTCATTGCGCAGATCCGCGCCGACGACGCCGGGGTTGTCGCGGTAGCGGGAGGTGATGAACACCCAGTCGGAGATGAACTTCTCCCACGATTGGCCGGAGTTCCAGAACTCGTTGCCGTCGAGCGCGCAGCACCAGCGGGTGGTCGTGGTGTGGTTGTTGAGGATGACGCCGAATCCGGCGGACGTGAGTGCGGTGACCGCGCGGTCGAACACCTCGAGCGGCGTGAGGCCATTGAGCTCCGGATTGGCGGTCAGGCCCCGCACCGGTTCCGGATCGGTGAGCATCTCGTTCGAGAAAGGCAGGCGAATGCTGTTGAGCCCCAACGCCTTGAAGTCCGCGAGCAGCTTCGCCATGGACACCCGGTCGAGCCCGAGTGGGGCGCGGTGGCCGTTCTCCTCAGCGTGGTGGTTCGCGTCGGTCTCCTTGTCACCGCTGCCGTTCCAGGTGCCGCTGGAGCCGTGCCAGTTGCCGGACTTCAGCTTCACCCGATTGCCGTCGGCGTCGACGATGTAGCGCCCGCGCGTGCTCAGCGGGCCTTTCATGCTGCTCGATTCCGCTTCGGCGGGTGGGCTGCCGTGCAGCAGCGGAACCAGGAAGGTTCCGAGCAGCAAGAGCACTGTGGCGAGTTTCTTCATTCCCGATTCCTCATCATCACGGGGTCAGATATCGGGAACAGTAGGTCCGGGCGACAGCAATCTGAAACAGCCAGATTCCAGCAATTCACCTGAATCACTTGTCAATGCCAGATAGCCGCGCGGCGATGATGACCGAGTAGAACCGACCCGACCCACACGCTCCGCACTGCCGAGACGCGTGCGACGGCAGGCTCGGTGGCAGGCCGATACCCTGGTAAGGGTGAGCGTGGATCGGACACCGACGGCGTGGGTCCGCCCTGGTCACATCGGCTACGTCGGCCCCGACCTCGGCGTCGACCCGCATGCCCCGTCGGTCGCGATGCTCACCGTCGGGCTGGATGGGCCGCTGGTCCTGCACACCCCACACGGACCCGTCCGCACGAGCAGTTCCTTCGCGCCCGCCCGCACGGCGCACCGCATCGTCGCCACCCAGGGGTGGATCCTCGCGCTGTTCGTCGACCCCTCGGGGGCGTCGGCCACCCTGATCTCGGACGAGATGACGGATGCCGCAGGCGCTTTCGGATTGCGTCATCGGCGCGAGCGTGAGCTCGTCGAGCTGTGCCGCGCGCCCGTCGTCGACCCGGACCGCATCTACGCCCTGGCCGTCGCAGGCGCGAGCCCCGTCACCGATCCACGCATCGCGAAACTCGCCGCCGCGATCCGCGACGAACCAGCCAACGCCCTACGCGCCGACCACATCGCGGCGAACATGGGGCTGTCGACCGGCCATTTCCTGCACCTGTTCGCGCGGCATTGCGGCACCACCTTCCGCGGCTATCAGCGCTGGAACCGGATGATCTCCGCGGTCAGCAGCGCGGTGGCAGGCCACGATCTCACCCGCTCCGCGCTCGACGCGGGCTTCGCGACTCCGTCCCATTTCAGCGAGTCCTTCCGCGACATGATCGGCCTGTCCGCCACCACGATGCTGCGCGCCGGAATCCGGTTCGACCTCGGACCCGCGTCACCTGTGCTTGCTGTTGACCAGTGACAGATCGCCGCCGTAATGGGCCAGGACTCGCTTGTTCATGACCGCACGCCACAGCGGGGGTACCGCGGCAAGCACGACCATGGTGGCGTACCCGGCGGGCAGCTGCGGTGCCTGCTCGCAGCTGCGCAGGGTCTGGTAGCGGCGGCTGGGATTGGCGTGGTGGTCGCTGTGACGCTGGAGATGGAACAGGAAGACATTGGTGACCAGGTGATCGCTGTTCCAGCTGTCCCGCGGCGAGCACCGGGCGTAGCTGCCGTCGGCGCGGCGGGCGCGCAACAGACCGTAGTGCTCGATATAGTTCACCGTCTCGAGCAGCCCGGCGCCGATGACGGCCTGCAGCACCAGGAACGGGATGACCGCAGGCCCGAAGACCGCGGTCATCGTCGCGAACAACACCAGGCTCATCGACCACGCCTGCAGAATCTGATTGTCGCGACTCCACCAGCGTTTCCCCTTGCGCGCCAGCCTTTCTCGTTCCAAGCCCAGCGCTGAGCGCAGGCCGCCGAGCGCGCTGCGCGGCAAAAACTCCCAGAGCGGCTCGCCGAATCGCGCGCTGGCCGGGTCTTCCGGGGTCGCGACGCGGACGTGGTGGCCGCGATTGTGCTCGACGAAGAAATGCCCGTACCCGGACTGCGCCAGGGCGATTTTCGCCAGCCTGCGCTCCAGATGCTCGGACCGGTGCCCGAGTTCATGGGCGGCATTGATGCCGATGCCGGAGACGACCCCCATCGTCACCGCGAGCCCCAGCTTGTCGACGACGCTCAGTTCGCTACCGGCCCAGAAATATCCCGCGATAACCAGGCTGATGAATTGGATCGGCAGGAAGAGATAAGTGCACCAGCGGTAATAGCGATCGTCGGACAACGTTTCGTAGTCCTCGTCGAGTGGATTGCTCCCATCGCGCCCGATCGTCAGGTCCAGCAGCGGAATCGCCACGAACACGATGATCGGGCCGATCCACCAGAACACCGGCAGCCCCGACAAGGCCACTAATTGCGAGGGGAACAGCGCGCACGCCGGGGCGATCAGACCCAGAAGCCAGAGATAGCGTTTGGGGTCGCTGACTCTTGTGTGTTCGAAGACTGCCATCGGAACAAACAGCACCCATCGGAATTGTAATCGTGGAAAACGACCGCGCCGAAGGCACGATCGTGGTGGTCGCCGGTCACCGGCGCGGACCGGACCGCGGGCGAACCCGGGCCGGAACACGCCGGTGTACCGCGACTAGGGCAGAGCTGCGCAGTTGGTCGGAGCCGGCCTGTCCGCCAGACGATCGGTCATCCAGTTCTGCGATGCCTCGAGCGCCGGGAAGAACGACAGCACGTGGGTGCCCGCCAGGCCGGTCAGCGGCGGAATCGCGGCGTTGGAGTCCAGCTGGACCTGCGCACCGCCACCGCACCAACTGGCGGCCATGTCACGGATGGGCACGTACGGTGCGCCCTCGTCGTTGCGGGCCGAGGAGATGAGCACCGGGGCGCCCGGGGTGAGCGAGCCGACGCGCTGCTCGTCGAACACCGCCTTCAACGCGGGAGACCCGTCGATCACCTGCGTGAGCGGCAGGCCGCTGGAGGTCCACTGGGAAGTCTGCCCGTGATTCTGGGCCATCCCGGTGGGGACCGCGCACCTGCTCGCGGAGTCGTTCAGGATCGCCTTGCCCGTGTCGTTGAGTTCGGCGTCGAGGACCGCGCGGACCTCGGGGTAGTGCGCGGCCATGCCGTTGAGCATCCAGGCGAAGGCCGGTGCCACGAGGGCGCGACCGTCGTTGTAGCCGATGAAGTACTGATCATCGACGACCGGGCCACCGACGTAGGCGCCACGCACGTTCAGATCCGGTGCGTAGCTGGGCTGCAGCTCGGCGGCGCCCGCGGAGGCCATACCGCCCTGCGAGTAGCCGTAGAGGAAGACGGGCGAGCCGGGGTTCATGCCCGCGCCCGGCAGCTGAAGGGCCGCGCGGGCGGCATCGAGCACCGCGTGGGCCTGCTCTTTCCGGTTGAGGAAGCCGTGCACATCGGGCGTGCCGAGGCCTTGGTAGTCGGTCATCACGACCGCCATGCCGCGCGAGAGCAACGAGTACAGCGCGACGACGTCGTATTCGAACATCACGTTGATCGGCGGCTCGAACTGGACGAGTTCGGCGAGCAGCTTCGAGGGCGCGCACTGATCGCCCTGTCCCTTCGTTCCGCCCGCGTAGGCGACCAGCGGGCGGGGGCCCGGGCCGGTCCACGGCTGCGACGGCTCCAGATACGTGCCCGTCACCGCGGTCTCACCGCCGTGGGTATCGCTGCTGATGTACATCATCCGCGTGGATTCCGCGGGGATGGTGCCGGTCTGTCCCGGCGCCGACAGCGCGAGGCGCGACGGTTCCGTGCGAATGATGGTGCCCGGCGCTCCGCCTGGTAGCGGAGCGGGTGGCAGATAGAAATCCGCACCGGCGACCGCGGCGGCCGGTTCGGTCCAAGCTTGTGGAGCGCAGAACGCGCCGCCCGCGACCACCAGGGTGCAGGCCAACGCTGTGGTCAAGCTGCGGGCTCGACTCCTCACGAT
>NZ_JBHXAY010000184.1:0-5747 GCF_042728775.1 Nocardia sp. NPDC060259 | reverse complement strand
GCCGAGCACTCCGCTCGGCACGGGGGCCGTCGTCGTTGCACGCATATTCAAGATTCATGTGACAACCAACACACGGGATGGTATCAATAGGTATATGCCTAATCGAAATATGCGAGTGGGCATCAGCTCGTAGATCCGAAATGGAGCGCTCCATGGTCATCCAGACCGAAGCCACCACCCCCAGCGCGATCCTCGATCGCGCGTCCCTGCTGCTCGACGCCTTCGACGGCCCGGGCAGGCTCACCCTCGCCCAGATCGTGCGCCGGACCGGCCTACCCCGGTCCTCGGCGCATCGCATGCTGGAGCGGCTCGTGCAGCTGCGCTGGCTGCGCCGCGAGGGCCGCGACTACGAGCTGGGCATCCGGCTGATGGAGCTCGGGTCGCTGGCCGTGCACCAGGACCGGCTGCATCGCGCGGCGATGCCGTTCCTGCACGAGCTGCACCGGGTGACCGGGTTCGTCGTGCACCTGGCCGTCCTCGACGGTCCCGACGTCGTGTACCTGGACAAGGTCGGCGGCGATCTGTCCGCCGCGGTCCCGACCCGGGTCGGCGGCAGGCGGCCCGCGCACTGTACGGCGGTCGGCAAGGCGATCCTGGCCTACTCCGACGAGCGCCGCCTCGCCGAGGTCGTCACCGGCCAGGCCGCTGCCCGCACCAAGTACTCGCTGACCAGCCGGGCCCAGCTCGACGCCGAGCTGAACAAGGTGCGAGCGCACGGCATCGCGGTCGAGCGGGAGGAATCGCTGGCCGGCTTCGGCTGCATCGCCGCCCCGATCGGCGATCTCGGCGAGTCCGCCGTGGCCGCGGTGTCGGTGTGCGGGCCGGTGGATCGCATGGTGTTCGACCACCGCCTCTCCGCCCCGATCCGCACGACAGCGCTCAATATCTGGCGCCACGTCGACGACGGCCGGGTGCGGGTCCGCCCGACCCTGCAGCAGCATCCGCGCCCGCTGGGCGTCGGCCCCCGGGTCGCCACCGACCACCGCGCGCCCCGCTACGCGTGACCTCGGTACGCCGCCCGGCGGGAAGCGGGCGGCGACCGGCATCAGGCGAGCTTGTTCGCGCAGAAGCTGTGGCAGATGCGGTCGTGCACGATCACGTCCGGGCATTCGGGATCGAACCACCGGTCGACGTGCGCCCAGTGCACCGGGTGCATCAGATAGGGCCCGTCGAGCCCGTCGAGATCGGTGAACTCCTGCTCCCAGACATGCGTCCACGGCGCGGACCCGATCCCGCGGATCACCCGGCTCAGCTGCCAGGACCGCATCGTCGGGATGTAGCCGGGCATCCGCAACAGGTCGGCCTCGAAGCGGTCGACCGTCGCGGGCGCGGTCCCCGGTGCGACCCGCAGCAGCAGGACCCGATATACCGATCCCGGTGCGCGCGGCTCGGCGAAACCACCGACACCGCCCTCATATTCGGCACCGTCGACGTGGGTCACGATCGGGTCCGCGAGCACCGCGTCCACCCGCGGCGCACAGCCGGACCAGTCGGCCGCCTCGTCGAATCGCAGGTGCACCAACACGTCTCCGCCATTGCGCACCCCCGGCAGAGTGGGCTGGACCAGCACCCTCCGCGCCACCCCGGCCGCCGCACGCAGTTCGGTCATCAGCTCATCGGCGGCCGAACCGCCTGCAGCTGAAAGATGCACCAGCCGAACAACATCAAACATTGCCGAGCCTCTCGATATCGGTGGCCTCGGCCCCGGTCGACCGCGTGCGATGAACGACCAGCTCGTCCACCCCAGCCCACCACTGCCGCACCGCCGGATCCGACCGACCCCGCCACGTCATCTCCCACCACCCCGCGGCCCCGTCGAGCACCCACGTCGCGATGACGGTGTTCGACTCATCGGGAAACCACACCGGCGGACTGACCACAATCCGCTCGAGGGTCATCCCCCGCTCACGCGCCCCCGGCGCGTACTCCCGCAGATAGGCGTCGACGAAATCCCTGGCCCGACCAGGTTTCGTCACCACGGTATCGATCACAAAGACCTTCGCAGTGTTCATGCGCCGACGGTAGGCACCCATCGACTGGTCTCGACCTGGTATTTCCGCCTAGCGGGAGAACGCGGTTCTGGGTGGGGTGCCCACGACCCGACGTGCCAGTTCGGCCATCAGCCCGCCCGGCCCATCCCGTGCACCGACTCGGCGAAGAATCGGTCGAACTCGGCGACCCGGATCGGTTGTTCCACGGTCGGCAGGGTGCACGCGTCCGGCACCCAATCGCCCTGAGCTGGGGAACTCATGGTCAGCTGCAGCAGTTGGGATCGAGGACAGTGCACAACGCGGACAGAGCGTCGCGGCGGGCGCGGTGGAAGGTGTTCATCCCGCGCCGCTCGGACTCGACGAGCCCGGCCTTGCGGAGCTGACCGAGGTGATGCGACACCGTGGACTCGCCCAGGCCGACCGCGGCGGCGAGGTCGCCGCCGTTGCGTTCGCCGAGCGGGGTGGTCAGCAGCAGCGACAGCAGCTTGACCCGGACCGGGTCGGCGATCGCCTTGAGCCGCAACGCCACCTCGAGGGCAGCGGCGTCGTCGACCGGTCCCGCCGCGACGGGAGCGCAGCAGACTGGGGCGGACATATCGATCACAGGTAGCGCCTTGGGCATGAAATCGAGACTACCCGAGGTATTGACATATGTCGAAAAGGTGAGCAGACTCGGCATCAGAAGTTCTTCGATATATGTCACACAAGTGGAGGTTCGATCATGTCTCGCATCCAGCTCGCCCTCAACGTCGACGACCTCGACACCGCCGTGCGGTTCTACTCGACCCTGTTCAACGCCGAACCCGCCAAGCGCAAGCCCGGCTACGCCAACTTCGCGATCACCGAGCCCCCGCTCAAGCTCGTCTTGATCGAGAACGCGGGCCAGGGTGGATCCATCAACCACCTCGGTGTCGAGGTCGAAACCTCCGAACAGGTCCACGGCGAGATCGCCCGGCTCTCGGAAGCCGGCCTGTTCACCGAGGAGCAGATCGCGACCACGTGTTGCTTCGCCACCCAGGACAAGGTGTGGGTGACCGGACCGGGCGCCGAGCGGTGGGAGGTCTACACGGTGCTGGCCGACAGCGAAACCTTCGGCACCGCACCCGAACTCGGCCCCACCGACGCCGAAGCGGTCGACGTGTGCTGCGGCACCAGTGCTGAAGCCGAGGCCGAGGGCGCGTGCTGCGGCACCGACGCCAAGCAGAAAGCCGTCGCCTCCGGCGCGACTTGCTGCGGTTGACACCAGCCAGGTGTTTCCGCCCAGCGGGAGAACGCGGTTCCGGCCACGCGGCCCGAACTTACCGTGACCTGCATGACTGCACGAGTTTTCCCGACCACAGGCCCCGGCGCCGTTCGCGATCCGGAAGTTGCGGCGATGCTCGCCGCGCTCGACGCCGGGTTCCCTGATGTCGCCACGATGGAGGCCGCCGAGGTGCGGGCCGCGATCCGCGCCAGACGTGCTCCGCTGCAACGTCTTCCCGATATGCGGGAGGCGCGCGACCTCACCATCGACGGGCCCGGCGGGCCCTTGCCGCTGCGCGTGTTCCGGCCGCATCACGAGGGCGCCGCGCTGCCGGTGATCGTGTTCGCGCATGGTGGCGGATTCGTGTTCTGTGATCTCGACAGTCATGACGAGTTCTGCCGTTCGATGGCGGTGGGGGTCGGTGCGGTGGTGATCTCGGTCGATTACCGGCTCGCACCGGAGCATCCTGCCCCTGCCGCTCACGACGACATGCTTGCCGCGCTGCGCTGGGCCGCTGGGAACGCGGGCGCGTACGGCGGTGATCCGGCCAGGATCGCGCTGGCCGGCGACAGTGCGGGCGGCAATCTCGCGGCCACCGTGGCCATCGCGATCAGGGACGGTGGTGGTCCCGAGATCGCGGCGCAGATTCTGATCTATCCGGTGATCGACGACGATTTCGAGACCGAGTCCTATCAGCGGTTCGGCACCGGGCACTACAACACGACCAGCGCCATGCGGTGGTACTGGCAGAACTACGCACCGCACGGCACCGACGACGTACGCCTCGTGCCGACCAAGGCATCCTCGCTGGCAGGCCTACCGCCCGCGGTGGTGGTCACCGCGGAACTCGACCCGCCCTGCTCAGCCGGGGACGCCTACGCGCAACGGCTGGCCGGTGACGGCGTCGCGGTGCGACATCGCCGCTACAACGGGCTGTTCCACGGCTTCCTCACCATTCCGTCCCTGGCCGCCACCCAGACCGCCCGCACCGAGGTCTGGGCGATGGTGCGCGACGTGCTCGGTCCGGCGTAGCGGACGTTCCTCGAACGACAACTTCGCGTAGCCGAGGGCTATGGTCGCGACCCGCTACGCCGCCCGGACGGAGGCATGGGCGTCAGCGGGCGCGTCATGGCGTGATCGCCGCGACGGCCCGGCCGGCTCAGTGGTCGGCCGGGTCGTGCTGCATGCCCTCTTCTTCGCGCACGCGCTGTTCGATCTCGCGCCAGCGCCCCGGCGTCGGATGGGGGTAGTCGGCGCGGTCGTCGTGTTCGGCGCCTGCCAGGACGGTGGCCGCGTTGTCGATGTCGTCGATCAACTGCTGGGCGAGTTCACGTTCGGCCGTGTAGTGGCGCTGCGCCCACTGCAGCACGAGCTGCGAATAGGCCCAGCCCGGTTCGGACTTCGCCGCCTCGGCGTCGATCGCGGCCCGCTGCTCGAGCTCCTCGACGTCGGCGATGTGGTCGCGCAGGATCTGCTTGATCCGGTCCGGGGAGCCGAGATGGCCGAACATGACGCGCAGCAGCACATGGTGCTTGAGCACCGAGGCGTCGACCGGCGCCTTGTTCCACCACGCGGTGACGGCCGCGCGCCCGGAATCGGTGATCTGGTACAGCCGTTTGCCCCGCATGGCGTTGTCGTGGTCGAGCCGCGAGCTCGCGAACCCGTGGTTCTCGAGCTTCTTCAGTTCGGCGTAGATCTGGCTGTAGGACGGGGTCCAGTAGAAGTAGCGCAGACTCCAGTCGGCCCACTTCTTCAGGTCGTAACCGGAGACTTCCTCCTCGTAGGAGAGCATGGCGAGCACCGCCCAGCTGGTCGGCGGCAGATTGGGCACGCCGGGATCGGGGTCGGGAGTCGCCATCGCTGAATGTTAGCAACCGCGCGTACCACCATTTACCCGCCGACAACCGCTGACCGGGAGAACGTCTTGAGCCGCGCACCGCTGACCCCGGATCGTGGGGGCATCGAGTTCCGTTCGGGAGGACCCCTATGAATGCAGACAACGTCGCCCTCGACGCAGGTATCCCAGCACCCGCAGAGCTGCGCAGAGTGCTCGGTCACTTCGCGACCGGCGTCGCGGTGATCGCCGCCCACGACGGGACGCGACCGCTCGGTTTCACCTGTCAGTCGGTGGTGTCGGTGTCGCTGGACCCGCCGTATGTGTCGTTCTGCCCGGCCAAGAGTTCCACCAGCTGGCCGCTGCTGCGCGAGGCGGGCGGCCTGTGCATCAACATCCTGGCCGAGGAGCAGAGCGCGCTGTGCCGTCAGTTCGCGGTGAGCGGCGCCGACAAGTTCGCCGGTGTCGAGTGGGATCGGGCGGGCAACGGCGCGCCCGCGCTCGCCGGGGCGCTGGCCCATATCGAGGTGAGCGTGGAGCTCGAGCACGACGCGGGCGATCACACGGTGGTGCTGGCCCGGATCGGTGACCTGCGGGCGGCCGAGGACGGCAGGCCGCTGCTGTTCTATCGGGGCGGGTTCGGCGGCTTCGCGGCCTGAACGACGACGACGGGGTGGTC
>NZ_JBHXAY010000183.1:0-5938 GCF_042728775.1 Nocardia sp. NPDC060259 | reverse complement strand
CCGCCGGCACCGGCCTCTGTCGGTTTCGATGTCACATGACCAGGCCGCCGTCGACCGCCAGGATCTGGCCGGTGACGAACGAGGCGGCGTCGGAGGCCAGGAAGACGAAAGCGCCCGCCACCTCCTGTGGTTCGGCCCAGCGCCGCATCGGAATGCGGCTGAGCATCTGCTCGGCGAACCGGGGATCGGTGCGAATCGTCTCGGTCATCGGCGTCGCCGCGGCCGGGGCCAGCGCGTTGACGGTGATCTGCTTGCGCGCGAGCTCCTTCGCCAGCGACTTGGTCATGCCGACGATGCCGGATTTGGCGGCCGAGTAGTTCACCTGCCCGAGCGTGCCGACCAGACCCGCCGACGACGTCACGTTGATGATGCGCCCCGTCCCGTCGGCCGGGAGATACGGCAGCGCCGCCTGGGTGCAGCGGAACGCGCCGAGCAGATGGATGTCGAGCATCCGCAGCACCGACTCCTCGGTGGTGGCTCCGAACATCGCGGGCTCGGTGATCCCGGCGTTGTTCACCACGATGTTGAGCGTGCCGCCACCGGCCTGTGCCGCGAGTGCGGCCGCGGCGTCGGCGGCGGCCCGGTCGCGGACATCCAGCGCCGTCGCGGTGGCCCGGCCGCCGTCGGCGACGATCTTGTCCGCCGTGGCTTCGGCTGCGCCACCGTCGATATCGGTGACGACGACGGTCGCGCCCTGCGCGGCCAGCGCGGCGGCGACGGCGGCGCCGATACCGCCGCCGGCTCCGGTGACGAGTGCCGCACGGCCGGTCAGGTCGAACAGGGTGCTGGTGTTCACAGGGCTCCTCGAACTCGGAAACGGTGGTGGAGTCGCGGATCAGACGACATCGAAGCGCACCGGAAGTGCGGTCGGCGAGCGGAAGGGCTGGCCGAAGATGTGCGGATCACCGTCGGGCAGCAGGGTTATCCCGGTCAGCCTGCGCAGCAGCGCCTCCATCGCGACCCGGGTTTCCATGCGCGCCAGGTGCAATCCGAGGCAGGTGTGAGCGCCCGCGGTGAAGCTGATGTGCGGCAGGCGGGGCCGGAAGATGTCGAACTCCTCCGACCGCTCCCAGCGGGATTCGTCGCGGTTGGCCGATCCGAGGCACAGGTCCAGCACCGCGCCCGCCGGGATGGCGACACCGTCGAGTTCGGTGTCCTCGGTGACATAGCGCTGTACCAGCGTCAGCGGTGTCTCGAACCGCAGTCCCTCCTCGATCGCCTGCGGTAGCAGACCGGGGTTGTGCTGGATCGCCGCGAACTGGTCGGGATGGGTCAGCAGCTGGAAGAGCAGATTGCCCGAGGACCGGTAGGTGGTCTCGAGCCCGGCGGGCAGCAGCAGCCGCAGGAAGGAGTAGATCGCGCGATCGGACAGCTTCTCGCCGTCGATCTCCGCGGTGACCAGATTGCTGATGATGTCGTCGGCGGGCGCGGACCGCCGGATCTCGATGTGCTCGAGAAAGTACTCCTTGAGGTCTTTGGAGGCCTGCAATGCGCGGGGCACGTTGCCCGCGTAGCTGATGATCGCCACCGCGGCTTCCCGGAAGAACGGAAGGTCTTCCTCCGGCAGGCCCAGCAGCCGGGCGATGACCCGGGTGGGGAACTCGAAGGTGAAGTCGCGCACCAGATCCGCGCGGCCTTCCGCGATGAACTCGTCGATCAGCTTGTCGCAGATCGGGCGCACGATCTCGGGCTCCCACGTCACCAGCGATTGCGGTTTGAACGCGGCCGAGACCAGGTTGCGGTGCGCCTTGTGGGTCAGGCCGTTCATCGCCAGGATCGTCGGCCCCATGAACACTCCGATGGTGGCGTCGTAGAGCTGGGTGCTGAACACCGATCCGTTGCGCAGCGCCTGATTCACGGCCGACCAGGACACGGCGGCGAAGGTGTCGGTGGGGCGCAGTTCCGCGGGGGTGCGGGAGTAGTCCATCACCGTCCCGTGGAACACACCGCCCGCGCGCCTGCGTGCCGCGAAGAACGGGTAGGGGTCATGGGGATCGGGCACCTCTGCGACCGTCGCTGCTGGGTCCTCGACGGGACTGTTCACGGATCACCTCTGACTTCGTCACGCCGAACGGCGGAGTGGACGTATTTACTGTAAGACATACAGTATATGAGTCGACACCGGTCCGGGCAATGTGGCCGGGACCGGTGCCGGTGTCCTGAGGTCAGAGCTCGACGGCCGGTCCGACCGTCATCGGCGCGACGAAACCGCCGTCGACGTGCACGTCCTGGCCGTTGATCCATCGCGAGCCGGGGCCGGTGAGGAAATCGATCACCGGCACGATGTCGGCGACCGTGGCGTGCCGCCCGATCGTGGCCTTCACGGCGTCGAGGACTTCCTTGCCCATCGACGCCTCGAAGTCGGTCAGGATCGGGGTATCGGTGGGGCCGGGGCTGATGGTGTTGACCCGCACGCCGTACTTCTGCCACGCCGACGGTGCCAGGCGCTTGGCGAAGATGATCGCGGCCTGCTTGGACGTGCTGTAGACGGGGTAGGCCGGGTCCTGGGTCCGCTGCCAATCCCGCACGGCCGCGATATCGGTGGCGGCGAGGAGCCCGGCGAGGTCGTCGATGCGCTGCTGCCAGCCGAGCGCCGCCACCGAGGCCACGGTGGCGATCGCGCCGCCCTGGCGCAGCAGGGGCAGCATGCCGGTGGTGAACAGCCGCATGCCGAGATAGTTCACCGCCAGGACGTCGTCGGCGGGTGCGGTACCGGGGACGCCGGCGACGAAAGCCAGGGCGTCCCAGTCGCCGCCGATCCGGCCGAGCAGGTCGGTGATGGCCGCCGCGTCGCGCAGATCGCAGATCTCCTGTCGCGCCGCCGGGGTGTCGCCGGGGCGCAGATCGACCGCGAGGACGTGGTCGCCACGTTCGTGGAAGTGGGTCGCGGCGGCGGCCCCGATGCCCGATCCGGCACCGACCACGACGATCCTGCGCTGCTGGGAACTCATCAACTCTACCCCTTCGTAGATGCGACAGAAGTATTTACCGAATGCTTGACAGTAAGCCCAACTATAAATCACTGTTGTGACCTAGACAACGCGCTCACCGGCGTCGGGTGACACCACCGGAGCCGGTCGGGCGAGCCGAGAATCCGAAAGGGTGCTGATGAGCATGCCGGTCGTCGACGAAGCCGCGAACGTCCTCGCGGATCCCACGGTCTACACCGATGAGAAGAGGCTGCACACCGCGCTGGCCGCGCTGCGGGCGGGCAATCCGGTGGCGCGGGTGGAGGTGCCCGACTACAAGCCGTTCTGGGCGCTCACCAAGCACGCCGACATCATGGCCGTCGAACGCGCCGACAAGCGGTTCACGAACTGGCCGCGGCCGGTGCTGATGACCGCGCGGTCGGACGAGATGCAGGCCGCGGTCGGCATCAAGACGCTGATCCACATGGACGACCCACAGCACCGGGTCGTGCGCGCGATCGCCGCGGACTGGTTCGCGCCCAAGGCCATGCGCGCGATGAAGCTGCGGATCGAGGAACTCGCCGTGCGCTACGTCGACCGGATGCGCGACACCGGCGGCGAATGCGATTTCGTCAGCGAGGTCGCGGTGAACTTCCCGCTGTATGTGATCATGTCGCTGCTCGGGGTGCCCGAATCGGACTTCCCGCTCATGCTCAAGCTGACCCAGGAGCTCACCGGCAACGACGACGCCGAGCTCACCCGGTCGACCCCGGCGGACGAGAGCATGAACGCGCTCATCGAGATGTTCGCCTACTTCCAGAAACTCACCGAATCGCGTCGCGCGCAGCCGACCGCCGACCTGGCCTCCACCATCGCGAACGCGACGATCGACGGCGAGCCGCTCTCGGACGTGGACATCGTGTCGTACTACGCGATCATCGCGACCGCGGGACACGACACCACCAGCAGCAGCATCTCCGGCGGATTGCGCGCGCTCGTCGAGCACCCCGATCAGCTCGACCGGCTCCGCGGTGACCTGGGGCTCATGCCTCGGGCCACCGAGGAGATCATCCGCTGGGTGACCCCGGTGAAGGCCTTCATGCGCACCGCGGTCGAGGATTCGGTGATCAGCGGGGTCACCGTCCCGGCGGGCGATTCGCTGCTGCTGTCGTACGCGTCGGCCAACCGCGACGAGGACGTGTTCGACGACCCGTTCCGGTTCGACGTCGGCCGCGAACCCAACAAGCACGTCGCCTTCGGGTACGGAGTGCACTTCTGCCTCGGTGCCGCGCTCGCGCGCATGGAGATCAGCAGCTTCTTCAACGAGCTGGTGCCCAGGCTGACATCGGTGGAGCTCGCCGGTGAACCCGAGCTCACCGCAACGACATTCGTGGGCGGCCTCAAGCGCCTGCCGATCCGCTTCACCCTGGATTGACCCGAGCCCCGGCCGATCCGTTCCCCGCCCCGTGTGCCCGCCGCGGCACGCTCATCAGAGAAGACAGGCCCGAAATGAACCATGCCGATACCTGGGACGAGACCCTCGACGATCTCGAGCGGCGGCGCACCCGTGTGCTCGAGATGGGTGGCCCCGAGCGCGTCGCCAAACATCGCGGCAAGGGCAAACTCGACGCACGGGCCCGGATCGAGCACCTGCTCGACGCGGGCACCTTCCAGGAATTCGGCACCCTGGTCGGCGGCACGGTCGCCGCCGACGCGATCGTGGCAGGCTCGGGGCTGATCAACGGTGTACCGGTGATGGTCGGCGCCGAGGACTTCACCACTCTCGCGGGCACCATCGCCCCCGGCAGCAACGCCAAGCGCTACCGGCTGGCCGAACTCGCGGTGCGCGACCGGGTTCCGCTGGTGATGCTGCTGGAAGGCGCGGGATTCCGGCCCACCGGCGACCACTACGGCCGTACGCCGACCGATCTGCTGGCCCAGGCCCAGTGCTCGGGCAAGGTGCCGGTGGTCACCGCGGTCCTCGGCCCCTCGGCAGGCCACGGCGCGCTGATCGCGCCCGTGGCCGACTTCGCGATCATGAGCAAGCAGGGCGCGATCTTCACCGCAGGGCCGCCGGTGGTGAAGATGTCGACCGGTGAGGACGTCTCGAAGGAGGATCTGGGCGGCCCCGACGTCGCGATTCCCAGCGGGGTCGTCCACAACGTCGGCGAGACCGACGAGGACGTCCTCGACGAGATCCGCCGCTACCTGTCGTACTTCCCGCCGAGCGCGTGGTCCTACCCGCCGGTCTACCTGGCCGACGCGTCGACGGAACCCCGTGCGACACCGGAACTCCTCGGCATCGTCTCCCGGGACAACCGCAACTCCTACGACATGCGGGCCGTGCTCGACGTGGTCTTCGACGACACCGACTGGTTCGAGGTCCAGCCCGGCCACGGCACCGCCGTCATCTGCGCGCTGGCGCACCTGGGCGGTCATCCGGTCGCCGTGGTCGCCAATCAGCCGCAGGTGCTGGCCGGGTCGATCGATGCCGACGCCGCGGACAAGGCGGCGCATTTCATCATGGTCGCCGACTCCTTTCATCTGCCGATCATCTTCCTCGCCGACAACCCCGGCATGCTGCCCGGCAGCGAGTCCGAACGGGAAGGCGTGCTGCGCAGCGGCGCGAGGATGTTCGTCGCGCAGACCGCGGCGACCACGCTGAAACTGCACGTGACGTTGCGCAAGGCCTACGGATTCGGCTCCATGGTGATGTCGCTGATCGGATTCGACGGCCAGGCGGGCACCTTCGCCTACCCCGGAGCGACGATGGGAGCGATGAGCGCGGCCGCGCTGAGCAACGCCTCGCACGCGGAGGAGGAGCTCGCCGCCGAACTGCGTGAGATGGAATTGACGGCGTCGTATCACTCGGCCGAGCACATGGGCTTCGACGAGCTCATCCGGCCGGAGGAGACCCGCAACACCTTGCTGCGGTCGCTGCAACGTGGCATCTACGCCCGGCAGGCGGCGGCGCAGCCGGTCGGGCGCACGGTCATCCTGCCCTGAACCGGGTGACGACGAAGGGGGTC
>NZ_JBHXAY010000182.1:0-6079 GCF_042728775.1 Nocardia sp. NPDC060259 | reverse complement strand
GCCGAGAATGCGGTAAGGATCCCTTGGCTCGCGATCAGGTGTGAATCCATGAAAATCGATCTCTAAGCGGGCATCAGAAAATTCATCAATTAGTTCGGCTGCTACGGCGCGGGCGAAGGCGGTCTTGCCAACTCCGCCCATGCCTAGGATGGTGGACAGCACATACCGGCGACCGGCGGGCCGGGCCGCTTTGACATGGCTGATCATGCACTCGAATTCCCGGTCGCGGCCGACCAATTCTGGCGGGGGGAGGACTGTTGACAGACGTGTCGACGGCCTGGCCGCACCAAAGTTGTTGACTGTGAACGAGCCTTGGCCGAGATTGTTCTGTTGCGAGTTGCCGGTTGCCTCGGCGTCGACAGCCCCGTGCGGCCTATTGCTCGGGGCGGACAAAGTTGGTCACTTGAAAGGTGCCCTGGCCCTGGTTGTTCTGCTGCGAGTTGTCGTAGGAGTGCGCGTTGACCTGGCCCGGGCCACTGGCGATTTGTCCCGCCTGGTGCACCATCGCCCAGATTTCGGTCGCCAGCTCGGGATCGGCTTCCAGTAGTTCGCCGATCCGTCCGCGCAAGGCGTCCTGCGCCTGCGAGTCACCGAGATCCGCAACGGCGCGATCGATGGCGGGCGGCGGAGTTTCGTCGGCCGGGCGGGTCCCGAAGACGCGTTGCAGGATCCGGCGACCCCAATTCGCCGTGTCCTCGGCGGCCTGATCCTGCACCCTTGTCAGCACATTGGCGCCATAGGCTCCCAGCGCAGCGGTCACGAATGGCCACGCCTCGTTGACCAGCTCGACAGCCATGCCGCCCCTCCTTTCCGGGGCCTCCACCTGGCCCACGCTCGATGGATTCCAATGTAGCCGCGCCGTTCGTCGGACATCGGAGGCAATTGACAGAAAGTGCTCGACCGGTGAGTTTTCGTGTCGGAAGCTCCGGGTGAGGCTGGGTCTCTATCCGGCCAAAGTTGCCGCATCGAGCGACAACCCTAGGGTTGTCTTGTGTGACTAGGCTAGGATAGAACATACTGATGACGAAGCGGAGCGAGCTCATCAAGAAGATCGCCGAGGCCGCAAGAACCGGCGATGTCACCTGGGAGCTCGCCCGTGCAGGCGGTAACCACTCCGTCTTCAAGCTCGGCGGGAAACAGATTCCCATCGGGCGCCATGCCGAGATCGACGACCGCCTCGCCGTTACGATCTACAAGCAGTGCGAGGAAGTGCTCGGGAAAGGATGGTGGCGGAAGTGACCTACACTGCCCGCGTCGAGCGGGGCGAGCGGTATTGGCTCGTCCACATCCTCGAAATTGATCAGTGGACCCAGGCTCGCACCTTGCAGGAGGTCGAGCCGATGGCTCGCGATCTCATCGGGGTCATGCAGGAAGTGCCGATCGACTCTTTCGATCTGACAGTCCAGGTGAATCTGCCTGAAGCCGCGCGGGAGAAGTGGGAGCGGTCCAAGCGGATTCTCGGTCAGATAGATGAGCTGAAGGCGGCAGCCGCTGCTGCAGCAGCGGCCGCGGCGCAGACTCTTGCCGAAGCCGGGCTGTCGCAGCGCGAGATCGGACTTGCGCTGGGTGTTTCGCATCAGCGGGCAGCCCAGCTCGTCAATCGCAAGGCGTCGTAGCGATCGCCTGCTGTCGGCGGGCTCAGTCGACGGCTGCCGGGCGGTTGTCGTCGGGGTGTGTGCCGTCGGTGATCCAGGGCAGGAGTTCGATCGCTGGGGCGGGTGAAACCTGTTCGGCGGTAGGGGGATTGATGATGATCGGTGCTATCGGCTCGGGCTGTTGTGGTGCGGAGCGGACCAGGTGGACCATGCCGATCAGCACGATCAGGTAGATGACGACGTAGATGTTCATCATGATCTGGGCGCCTGGCCACCACGGGGGTAGGAGGAAGGTGCCCACGCTGACCCAGGTCGGGGTGTAGGTGTAGGTCCAGGCGGCGATGGCGATGTAGAGGGCGCCTGCGGCAAGCCACCAGCGGCCTCGGGTTTGGGCGCGATGGATCAGGTAGACCATCAGGGGGACGAACCAGACCCAGTGGTGGCCCCAGGAGTAGGGGGAGACCGCGCAGGCGGTGAGGCCGCCGAGGGCGACCGACAGCAGCGGTTCGCCGCGGCGCTCGAGCGCGGCCGCGAGCCACAGCGCGACGAGCGCGACCGGGACCGCGATGAGCAGCCACAGCCAGACCGGGGCGGGTCCGTGGGTGAGATGGGCGACGAGGCCGCGCAGGGACTGGTTGGCGGCGTGGACGTCGGGGGCGATGCGGCTGGACTGGAAGAACGTCGAGGTCCAGTACTGATAGGAATCGCGGGGCAGGACAAGGGCGGTCAGGCCGATCGATGCGACGAAGGTAAGGGCCGCGGTGGCCGCGGCACGCCACCGTCGCTGCGCCAGGTACTGGGCGACGAAGTAGAGCGGCGTCAGTTTGATGCCCGCGGCGATGCCGACGCCGACGCCGCGCAGCTTGCTGTTCCCGGCGCGGGAGAAGTCCCACAGCACGAGCAGCATGAGCCACAGGTTGATCTGCCCGTAGTAGAGGGTGGTGCGGACGGGCTCGGCGAAGACGCAGGCCAGCGTGATCAGCGCACTGACGACGGCCAGGCGCGGCGTCACCCGGTAGCCGAGCATCCGCCAGCTCTGCAGCACGCAGCCGAACAGCACCGCGAGATTGAGCACCAGCCAGGTCGTGGTGACGTGCGCCCAGGGCACCAGCATGAGCGGCAGGAACGCCAGCGCCGAGAACGGCGTGTAGGTGTAGAGGAGTCCGTAGTGCGTCGGCTCGATGTAGAGCGCCCGATCGTGCAGCACCCGCCAGCCACCGTCGCGGTAGATGTGCACGTCGAGGCCACCGACGAGAATGCCGCCATCGTTCATCCACGGGTCCATGGTGGTGAACAGCAGCGTCACCCCGAGGACGGCGGTACCGAGTAACAGGAGGAGCGTCGAGACGGTGCGCGGGAGTGCTGCGCGTCGAGATTTCTCCACCACGGCCGTGCTACCGGCCGGCTCGCATCGTATGCACGCCTAAGAACCTACCGCCCCTCCACTACGCCGCCGCGCTCCGGCCCGTCGTTGGTAGGAGATCCCTATGAACCAAGGCGGCGAACCGATCTCGGTGACGCCGATCATGCGGCCGGTTGCAGGACCAGCATGGTGTCGGCACCGTGGTGGAATTCGTAACGGGTCTTGCGCAGGGCGGTGGGGATGCCCTTGTCGTGTAGTTCGGTTCTGAGGTGGTCGATCAGGTCGTCCAGTGGGGCGCCGGTGTAGTCGAGCAGTGGGTAGAGCCTGGCCTCGCCCTCGGTGACGCGGGACAGTTCGAGCAGGGCGGAGAGGTGGAAGTCGGCGTCGAGGCGGTCGGCGTAGCTGAACAGCAGGTGCGAGCTGAGGGCGAGGTCGAAGGACCCGTCGGGGAAGGGGAGTTCGGGCAGGCTCGCCGCGATGTAGCGGTGCGGTTCGGCGCGCACGTCGTCGGCGAAGCGGCGGGCCGCACCGCGCCGGATCGCGGCGTGGCCCGCGGGGGAGCCGTACCAGTCCCAGCGGTAGCGGTGCGCGTTGGCGGCGGCCCAGGCCACGGCGCGGTCGTTCTCGGTGACCGCGTCGACGGATAGTTCTGTGATCGAGCGCGCGTAGATCGGATCGACCGCGGTGACCGCGGCACCCAGCGTGCTGGCCTCGGCGGTGAAACTCGCTGCGCCGCCGGGACAATCGAGAATTCGGCGACCGGTGAGATCGTCGTCGGACAGGTGAAACATCGCGCGGTACTCGGCCAAAGATCTTGCGCTGACCAGAAATTCACCGAGTACCTCGCCATCGGCGTGGTGCTTCATCACCCCACGTTCTCACGACTTGCGTTCGCCCGGTAGTGAATTCACTGGTGTGGTCATTCCGATTGCAAGACTCGATGTAAAAGTCCTCAGCTCAGGCCGACGCGGTGAGCCTGCGCAGCGCCTTGGCGACGACCTCGGGATCGGTGGTCTCCCAGTACGGCGGCAGCGATGCGCGCAGGTAGCTGCCGTAGCGGGCGGTGGCCAGGCGCGAATCGAGGATCGCGACAACGCCGCGATCGTCGACGCTGCGCAGCAGCCGGCCGGTGCCCTGGGCCAGCAGCAATGCCGCGTGGTTGGCCGCCACCGTCATGAAGCCGTTGCCGCCCCGCGATTCCACCGCGCGCTGGCGTGCGGTGAGCAGCGGATCGTCCGGGCGGGGGAACGGAATACGGTCGAGGATGACCAGACTCAGCGACGGGCCGGGCACGTCGACGCCCTGCCACAGCGTGAGCGTGCCGAACAGCGAGGTCGCCGGGTCGTCGGCGAACTTGCGGACCAGCGCGCCCATCGAATCCTCGCCTTGGCACAGCACCGGCGTGTCGAGTCGTTCGCGCAGCGCCTCGGTCGCTGCCTTGGCGGCGCGCATCGAGGAGAACAGGCCGAGCGTGCGTCCGCCCGCGGAGGTGATGAGCTGCTCGATCTCGTCGAGATAGGCGGGGGACAGGCCGTCGCGACCTGGCGCGGGCAGGTGCTTGGCGACATAGAGGATGCCGGACTTGGCGTGGTCGAACGGGGAGCCGACGTCGAGGGAACTCCAGCGCACCGATTCGAGGTCGGCCGGCGCCGTCGCGCCGTTGGCCATGGCCGGGTCGACCTTGCCGCCCTGCTGTGACGGCAGTCCCCAGGTGATCGCCAGCCCGTCGAACGAGCCGCCGATCTGCAGCGTCGCCGAGGTGAGCACCACGGTCGCGGTGCCGAACAGCCTGCTGCGCAACAAGCCACCCACCGACAGTGGCGCCATCCGCAACGTGCGGCGCGCGACACCGCGGATCTCGTCGGCCGACAACCAGATGACGTCGCGGCGCGCGGCCGGATCGGCCTCCTCGAACGCGGTGAGCGCGCGTACCGCCGCGTCGTGCACGTCGTCGATCGCGGCGACCGCCATCGTGCGGGCCGCGGCGTTGTCGGGGTCGTCGGTGGCCTTGACACTGCCCTGCGGCGCGATGGCGGTGCGCGCGTTCCAGGCGGCGTCGCGGACCAGCGCGAGCACGGGGGCGATGCCGTCGGGCAGCTGGTCCCAGCGGCCCGCCGGCATGTCTTCCAGTGCCTCGTGGAACGCCTCGGCGGCGCCTTCGAGCCGGTCGACCTCGCGGTCGTCGATCAGCTTGGTGCAGCGGCGGGCGGCGGCGCTGATCGCGGTCGCGGCGAGTTCGGCGGTCGCGACCCCGGTGACCCGGTCGACCAGCTCGTGCGCCTCGTCGATCACCACGACATCGTGCTCGGGCAGCACCTGGATGCCGCTGATCGCGTCGATCGCCAGCAGGGCGTGATTGGTGACCACCACGTCGGACTGCGCCGATTCCGCGCGCGCCTTCTCGGCGAAGCAGTCCTGGCCGAACTGGCAGCGGGTCTTGCCGAGGCACTCCCGCGAGGACACGCTGACCTGGCGCCAGGCCCGGTCGCTCACGCCGGGCGCGATCTCGTCGCGGTCGCCGGTCTCGGTGTCGGAGGCCCACTCGTTGAGGCGCTGCACCTCGCGGCCGAGCTTGGAGATGGCGAACGCGTCGAACAGTTCGGCCTCGCCGCCGGTGTCCTCCGGGATCACACTGTTGATCTTGTTCAGGCACAGATAGTTGTTGCGGCCCTTGAGGATCGCGAACTGCGGCACCCGGCCCAGCGGCTTGGCGAGCGCGTCGGCCAGCCGCGGCAGATCACGGTCGACGAGCTGACGCTGCAGTGCGATCGTCGCGGTGGAGACGACCACGGTGCGCCCGGTCCGCACCGCGTGCCGCAGGCTCGGCACGAGATAGGCCAGCGACTTGCCGGTGCCCGTACCGGCCTGGACCGCCAGGTGCTCCTTGGTGTCGATCGCGTGGTCGACGGCGGTGGCCATGGTGGTCTGACCGGTGCGTTCCGTGCCTCCCAGGGCATGCACGGCGGTGGCGAGCAGGTCGGCGACGGGAGGAAGTTCGGGCACGCAGGCAGCTTATCCGCCCCCTCGGACAGAATTGCTGGAGCGCTGGCGCGCTCGAGTTCGCGGCCCGCTTCCGTCAGGTGGTAGCTCTGCCGAGGCCTGTTGCCCGGCTCCTGATAGG
>NZ_JBHXAY010000181.1:0-6951 GCF_042728775.1 Nocardia sp. NPDC060259 | reverse complement strand
CTGCCGATCGGCAGCCCGCGCGTCGTCGCCGCGTCAGCGCTGGGTGCTGCCCGCGTCGATGGGCAGCGTCACCGCGGTGATGTAGCGGCCCTCGTCCGAGGCCAGGAACAGCGCCGCGTTGGCGATGTCGACCGGTTCGACCCACGGGATCGGGAGCATGTTCATCGACACGGCCGCCTCCGCGAATTCCTCGCGGGTGGGATGTTCGCGGTCGGGCCGGAACACCTTGCGCACCATGTCGTTCTGGATCATCGGGGTGTCGACATTGGTCGGATGGACCGAGTTCACCCGGACATGATGCGGAGCGAGTTCCTTGGCGAGTGAGCGCATCAGCCCGACCACCCCGTGTTTGGCGGCGGTGTAATGCGCGACGCCGACCAGTCCGCGCAGACCGGCGATCGAGCTGGTCAGGATCATCGCGCCGCCGCCACGGCTGATCAGGTGCGGGGTGGCGGCCTTGCAGGTCTGCCACACACCGGTCAGGTTGACGTCGATCATGGTGTGCCACTGCTGCTCGGTGAGGTCGAGCGCGCCGCCGCTGGAGCTGATTCCGGCGGTGGCGCAGACGATGTCGAGGCCGCCCAGTTCCGCGACACCGGCGTCGACGGCGCCGCGCAGTGCCGCGCCGTCGCGGACGTCGACTGTCGCGGCGACGATCCGCGCGCCCGTCGCCTCGACGGCGCGCACGGTCTCGGCGAGGTCGTCGTTGGTCGCGCCGGGCGACACGACAGTCTCGACCGGCCCGCAGATGTCGACCGCGATGATGTCGGCGCCCTCCTCGGCCAGCCGGATCGCCTGGGCGCGGCCGATGCCGCGCGCGGCGCCGGTGATGAGGGCGATCTTGCCCGAAACCCGTCCCATGTCACACCTTCTGAGTCAGTCCGGCATCCACCACGAGCTGGGTTCCCGTCACGTAACGGGACTCGTCGGATGCGAGGAAGAGCACGGCATTGCTGATGTCGACCGGATCCACCCACGGCACCGGCAGCAGCGTGCGGGCGGCCAGCGCCTCGGCCGCGTCCTGCTGGGTCGGGTTCGGCAGGTCGGGCCGGAGTTTGGCGTACACCGTGTCGTTGAGGATCATCGGCGTCGCCACCGAGCCGGGATGCACCGTGTTGACCCGGATCCCACGCGGGCCGAGTTCGTTGGCCAGGGTGCGGGCGAGCCCGACCACGGCGTGCTTGCTCGCCGAATAGTGCGAGGCGGTGGCCGCGCCGGTGATGCCGTTGGTTGAGCTGACGATCACGATCGAGCCGCCGTCGCTCAGCGCCGGGACACCGGCACGCACCGTGTGCCACATGCCGGTGAGATTGATATCCATGGTGCGCTGCCAGGCCTCGTCCGACAGCTCCCAGGACAGGCCGAGATCGCTGTAGATCCCGGCATTGGCCACGATTACATCGAGGCGGCCCAGCGCGGCGACTCCGTCGGCGACGGCCACGTCCAGCGACACCTGGTCGCGCACGTCGGCCACCGCGGTCACGCACAGGCGGCCCGTTGCCTCGACCTCCGCCGCGGTCTGCGCCAGTTCGGCCGCCGCGGGCTCGATGTCGACGGCGATGATGTCGGCGCCTTCCTCGGCCAGGCGGCGGCAATGGGCGCGGCCCATCCCGCCGGCCGCGCCGGTCACCAGCGCGACGGTGTTCTGCATGCGGTTCATCGGGCGCCCCCGGCAGGTCGAGTGTCCACGAGGCCGACGCTAGGGTCGCCGCCCGGCGCGTCCGCCCTGGTCTTCCCGGTCAGTGGGCAGTGCGCGGCGATCTCCCGTCCACCGGGAGCCACGGGCCACGGGACCCCGCAGAACTGCGACGGTAGCCCCGCACACCGGCTCTGTGATCGAGGAGGACACCAGTGACGAGGGCGACTGTCGACGTACCGCGTGGCTCGCGGGTGGTGACGCTGCGCGTGGCGGCCGTGATCGAGGAGACCGCGGACGCGCGCACGCTCGTGTTCGACGTGCCCGACCACGCCGCCGACCGGTTCGCCTACCGGCCAGGCCAGTTCCTCACGCTGCGTATTCCGAGCGAGCAGACCGGACCGGTCGCGCGCTGCTATTCACTGGCGAGCTCGCCGTTCACCGGGGAAGCGCCGCAGGTGACGGTCAAGCGCACGCCCGGCGGCTACGGCTCGAACTGGCTGTGCGACAACATCTCCGTCGGCGACACCCTCGATGTGCTGCCCCCGCTCGGCACCTTCACCCCGGCCTCCCTCGACACCGATCTGCTGCTGTGGGCGGCGGGTAGCGGCATCACCCCGGTGATGTCGATCCTGCGGTCGGCCCTGGCACGCGGTTCGGGCCGGGTGGTGCTGTTCTACGCCAATCGCGAGCAGGAGTCGGTCATCTTCGCCGAGGCCCTGCGCGAGCTCGCCGCCCGGTATCCGGGCCGGGTGAGCGTGGTGCACTGGCTCGAATCGCTGCAGGGCCTGCCGAGCACCGCCCAGCTGGCGCAGTTCGCCGCCCCGTATGCGACCTACGAGTCGTTCGTGTGCGGGCCTGGCCCGTTCATGTCGGCGGTGACCGACGCGCTGGCCGGTGCCGGGTGGCCGCGCGAGCGCGTCACCACCGAGGTGTTCGTCTCGCTGTCGGGTGATCCGTTCGCCGAGCCGGAGCCGCTCGATCCCGCCGACACCGACGACGCGGCCCACGTCGAGGTGGAACTCGACGGCACCGTGCACGCACTGAGCTGGCCGCGCTCGCGCACCCTCGTCGACGTGATGCTGGCCGACGGCCTCGATGTCCCCTACTCCTGCCGCGAAGGCGAATGCGGTTCGTGCGCGTGCACCGTCGTCGACGGCGAGGTCAGCATGACCAATGCCGCGATCCTCGATCAGGAGGACATCGACGCGGGCTACGCCCTGGCCTGCCAGGCCCGTCCGTGCACGGACAAGGTCCGCATCCGCTTCTGACCGAGAGGTGTTCTGTGGCAACCGATACCGCCCGATCCGAGGTCGGGTTCGGCTCGGACCGTGGCCCCGTGCTCGCCTCGCTGATGCTCGCCACCGGACTCGTCGCGCTCGATTCGACGATCCTGGCGACCGCGGTCCTGTCGATCACCGACAACCTCGGTGACTTCGGGCTGTTCCCCTGGCTGTTCACGAGCTACCTGCTCGCCCAGGCGGTGACGGTGCCGATCTACGGCGCACTCGCCGACACCTTCGGCCGTAAGCCGGTGATGTTGTTCGGCATCGTGGTCTTCGCGCTCGGTTCGCTGCTGTGCGGTCTCGCGAGCAGCATGCTCGCGCTGATCGTTTTCCGTGCCGTCCAGGGCATCGGCGCCGGGGCCATCCAGCCGACGACCATGGTCATCGCGGGTGATCTGTACACGCTGGCCGAACGCGCCACGGTCCAGGGCTATCTGGCCGGGGTGTGGGCGGTGGCGTCGGTGACGGGTCCGCTGCTCGGCGGCCTCTGCGCCGACTATCTCGGCTGGCGGTGGATCTTCCTGGCCAACCTGCCGCTGGCCGTGCTCGCCGCCTGGATGCTCGCCCGCAATTTCCCCGAGTCGGTGCCCCGGCGGCACCGTAGCGTCGACTACGCGGGCGCGCTGCTGCTGACGCTCGGCGCGGGGGCGCTCGTCCTCGGCCTGCTCGAAGGTGGCCGCACCTGGGCGTGGGGTTCTCCGGCCTGCCTGGCCGTCTTCGCCTGCGCCGCGCTGTCGCTCACGCTGTTCGTGGTGGTGGAATCGCGGGCCGTGCGGCCGATTCTGCCGCTGTGGGTGTTCACCCGGCGGGTGGTGATCGCGAGCAGTGTCGCCGCCATGCTCGGCGGGGCGCTGCTGTTCGGGTTCACGACCTATGTGCCGATGTTCAATCAGGGCGTGCTCGGCTCCAGCGCGCTGGTCGCCGGGGTCGTCACCGGTGCGCTCACTCTCGGCTGGCCCTTGGCCGCGGCCAGGGCGGGAAAGGTGTATCTGCGCTTCGGGTTCCGCACCTGCGCGGTGCTCGGCAGTTCCGTCGCGGCGATCGGTGCGGCGACGACCCTGCTGCTCGACGAGAACTCCGAGCTGTGGCAGGTCGCCGTCTCGTGTTTCGTGGTCGGCGCCGGCATGGGCTTGGTGGCGACGCCCACGCTCATCGCGGCACAGACGAGCGCGGAGTGGACCGAGCGCGGAGTCGTCACCTCGGCGAACATGTTCGCGCGGTCGCTGGGCAGCGCGGTGGGCGTCGCCGTGTTCGGTGCGATCGTCAACGCGCGCCTCGGGAGTGCGGACGCGCCGTCGCCGCAGACGCTGTCGGCCGCCGTGCACCTGGTGTTCGCGACCATCGCGGCGATGACGGTCGTGCTGGTGGCGGCGTGCGCGGCGATTCCCGGCCGGGCCGCGCATTTTCCTGCCCATCCAGCGGGAAGGGCGGGCCCGCTGCGCCGTCTCGAGCACGAGCATGGGGTGGCATCACCAGACGAGAAGAGGGAGCCAGGATGCTGACAACCAGCATGCGCGCCGAGCTCGCCGCCGAACTGGCGCGAGCGGAGCAGGATCGGGTGGCCGTGTCGCCGCTCGCCGACCGGTATCCGGGCATCGACGTGGTCGACGCGTACGAGATCCAGCTCCTCAATATCCGGCGCAAGCTGGATGACGGCGCCAAGGTCGTCGGCCACAAGGTGGGGCTGTCGTCGAAGGCGATGCAGGAGATGATGGGTGTCGACGAGCCCGACTACGGTCACCTGCTCGCCGAGATGGAGGTCTTCGAAGACGTCCCGGTCGACACCTCCCAGTACCTGCTGCCGCGGGTGGAGGTCGAGGTCGGGTTCGTGCTCGGCGCCGACCTGCCCGGCGAAGACTGCACCGAGGCCGACGTGCTGGCCGCGACCGTCGCCTACGCGCCCTCGATCGAACTCATCGACTCGCGCATCAAAGACTGGAAGATCGGCCTGACCGACACCATCTCCGACAACGCCTCCTCGGCCGGGTTCGTGCTCGGCAAGCAGCGCGTCGCGCCCGCCGACATCGACATCAAAGCCATCGACGCCGTGCTCACCCGCAACGGCGAGGTCATCGCCGAGGGCCGCAGCGACGCCGTGCTCGGTGATCCGGTGATCGCGGTCGCGTGGCTGGCCCGCAAGGTCGCGACCTTCGGGGTGCGGTTGCGCAAGGGCGACATCGTGCTGCCCGGTTCCTGCACCCGCGCCATCGACGCCCGCCCCGGTGACGACTTCCTCGCCGAGTTCACCGGACTCGGTTCCGTCCGTTTGCGTTTCCGCTGAACCAGACTTCCCAAGGAGTACACCGTGACCAGCAAAGTCACCGCCGCGATCGTGGGGTCCGGCAACATCAGCACCGATCTGCTCTACAAGCTGCTGCGCTCGGACAAGATCGAGCCGCGCTGGATGATCGGCATCGACCCCGATTCGGAAGGGCTGAAGCGGGCACGCGGGCTGGGTCTGGAAACCTCCGCCGAGGGCGCGGACTGGCTGCTCGCCCTCGACGAGAAGCCGGATCTGCTGTTCGAGGCCACCTCCGCCTACGTCCACCGCGCGTACGCGCCGAAATACGAAGCCGCCGGCATCCGCGCCGTCGACCTCACCCCGGCCGCGGTCGGCCCGGCCGTGATCCCTCCGGTGAACCTGGATACGCTGCGCGACGCCCCGAACGTCAACATGATCACCTGTGGTGGCCAGGCCACGATTCCCATGGTCGCGGCCGTGTCGCGGGTCGTGCCGGTGGCCTACGCCGAGATCGTGGCGTCGGTGTCCTCGGTCTCGGCCGGTCCGGGAACCCGCGCGAACATCGACGAGTTCACCAAAACCACCTCCAAAGGCGTCGAGACCATCGGCGGCGCGCAGCGGGGCAAGGCCATCATCATCCTGAACCCGGCCGAGCCGCCGATGATCATGCGCGACACCATCTTCTGCGCCATTCCCGAGGACGCCGATCGCGATGCCATCGCCGAGAGCATCTTCGGCATGGAGAAGTCGATCCAGGAGTACGTGCCCGGCTACCGGCTGCTCAACGATCCGCAGTTCGACGACCCGTCGGTGGTCTCCGGTGGCATGGCGAAGGTGTCGATCTTCGTCGAGGTCGAGGGCGCCGGTGACTTCCTGCCCCCGTACGCGGGCAACCTCGACATCATGACCGCCGCCGCCACCCGCGTGGGTGACGTGCTGGCCGACCAGATCATCTCCGCTCGGGTGTAAGGAGCTCACATCATGGTTTACTCAGCTGATCTCGACATCCGAGTTACCGACACTTCCCTGCGTGACGGTTCCCACCACAAGCGGCATCAGTTCACCGCGACCGAGGTCCGCGACATCGTCGCCGCCCTCGACGGCGCGGGCGTGCCGGTCATCGAAGTCACCCACGGTGACGGCCTCGGCGGTTCCTCGTTCAACTACGGGTTCTCGAAAACCCCTGAGCAGGAACTGATCAAGGCCGCCGCGGAAACAGCGAAGAACGCCAAGATCGCCTTCCTCATGCTGCCGGGAGTCGGCATCAAGGAAGACATCAAGATCGCGCAGGACAACGGGGCGTCGATCTGCCGCGTCGCGACGCACTGCACCGAAGCCGATGTGTCCGTGCAGCACTTCACCGCGGCCCGCGAGCTCGGCCTGGAAACCGTCGGCTTCCTGATGATGTCGCACACCCAGCCCCCGGAATTCCTGGCCAAGCAGGCCCGCATCATGGCCGACGCGGGCTGCCAGTGCGTCTACGTCGTCGACTCCGCGGGTGCCCTTGTCCTGGAACAGGTCTCGGACCGGGTGTCCGCGCTCGTCGCCGAACTCGGCACCGACGCGCAGGTGGGTTTCCACGGTCACGAGAATCTCGGTCTGGCCGTGGCCAATTCGGTGTACGCGGTCCGCGCGGGCGCCACGCAGATCGACGGCTCGGCTCGCCGCTTCGGCGCGGGCGCGGGCAATCTCCCGGTCGAAGCCTTCATCGGCGTCTGCGACAAGCTCGGTATCAAGACCGGCGTCGACTTCTTCGCCGTCACCGACGCCGCCGAAGACGTCGTCCG
>NZ_JBHXAY010000180.1:0-7011 GCF_042728775.1 Nocardia sp. NPDC060259 | reverse complement strand
GGCTCGCGCTGTGCGCGAGCCGAATCCGGGCGAACATCTCAGAGGTGGCCGCCGGCGGCGGACGGGGCACCGGACGCGTCGGACGGCGTCGACATCTCCCGCGCGATGAAGTTCTCCAGGTCGAACAGGTTCGATCCGGCCCGGTCGGCGATGTTGAGCAGCGTGTTCATGCGCGCGACTTCCTCGACCTGCTCCTTGAGGAACCACTGCATGAACTGCTCGCCGAGGTAGTCGCCTTCCTCGCGGGCGGTGCTGGCCAGTTGGATGATCTGGTCGGTGACCGTCTTCTCCTGGGACAGTGCCAGCGCGATCGGCTCGCGGGCGTCCTCGAAATGCGACTTGGCCGCATCGATGCCCGCGATGTCGATGCTGATATCGCGGTCGAGGAAGTACTGAACGATCATCATCGCGTGGTTACGTTCTTCCACGGACTGTGCGTAGAACCGCTTGGCCAGCTGCGGCAGATCGGCATTGTCGAACCACACCGCAATGGCGATGTACTGGTGTTCGGCATTGAACTCATGTCGGATCTGGTCTTGAAGCAGGCTGTGGAATTTGCTGCGCGGGTTTTCCGAATGACTCGACATGTCGGCAACATTAGCGCTGGTCACAAGGGTTGTCATCCAAGTGCAACCTTATTGAGGGAAGTATTTCCTAACCAAGTATTCCCTTACTGAACCTGCCCTGCCCCAGCCATTTTCGGCGCTGTGTTGTCCACCGGGACCTTGCCCGTCAGCTCGCGCCGAATGAATTCCTCCACGTCGAAGAGATTTTGCTGGCGGTCCAGCACGGTGAGCAGTGTGCCCATCTCCGCGACGTCGGCCACCTGCTCTTTGAGGAACCACTGCACGAATTGTTCGCCGAGATAATCCTGGGCGGTCCGCGCCGCCGCGGCGAGTCCGCTGATCTGCGCGGTGGCCGCCCGCTCGCTGTCGAGCAGGAAGGCGATCGCGGCGCGCGGCGAATCGAACTCGGAGCGCACCTCGTCGAGGCCCCCGATCGTCACCGGGATGTCGCGGTCGAGCAGATACTGGACCATCCGCATCGCATGGCCGCGGCTCTGCGCGGACCGGGCGTAGGTCTGCGCGGCCAGCTCGGGTAGTCGCTGCGTGTCGAAGTACACGGCGGCGGCCAGATACTGTTGCGCGGCGGTCAGCCCGTGCCGGATCTGGTCCCGCAGCAGCTCGATGAACGAACGGTCCTCGGCCATACAGACGACGTTACCGCGTCAGCAGGTCCTCGGGAATCTGTTGGTCGTTGGCCAGCGCCTCGAAGAAGCCGGGCGCCTTCGACTTGTCCCACAGCAGCACGTTGCCCACGTCGGTGTCGTCGAAGCCGCCGATCGGCACGCTGGTGGTGACGGTGTCGCCGCGCATCGCCCAGCCGAGGGCGGCCAGGTTCCAGATGTGGTCGCCGTCATCGACTTTCAGCGAACCGGCCACGCCGGTGGCCATCGGCCACAGCGCGAACGGGTTGGCCAGCGTGCCCATGCTCGTCGCCTTCTTCAGCAGCGCCGACATGAACAGCCGCTGATGGTTCATCCGGTCGACGTCGGCGAGCGGGGTGGCCCTTGTCCGCACGAAACCGAGCGCTTCCGGGCCGGTCAGCTTCTGACAGCCCGCGGGCAGGTCCAGCCCGGCCAGCGGGTCGACGATCGGCTCGTCCAGGCACATCTCGATCCCGCCGAGCGCGTCGACGACGCCGGCGAAACCACCGAAGCCGATCTGGGCGTAGTGGTCGATCCGCAGGCCGGTCGCGATCTCGACGGTCTGCACCAGCAGCGGCGCGCCGCCGAGGGCGAACGACGCGTTGAGCTTGTCCTTGCCGTGGCCGGGAATGCTGACGTAGGAGTCGCGCGGCAGGCTGACCATCGTGGTCGGCCCGGACGACGGGATGTGCACCAGCATGATCGTGTCGGTGCGTTCGGGACCGGTGTCGCCGCCGGTCGCCAGTTCCTGCTCCTGCTCGGTCGACAGGTCACCGCGACCGTCGGAACCGACCAGCAGCCAGTTCGTGCCCGGCGTATCGCCGATCCGGTCGCTGTAGGAGGTGAGCGCGGGGATCCGGGTGAGCGAGTTGTCGAGGTGGATGACCGCGGCGATCAGCCCCACGATCAGCGCCACCACGATCAGCATCAGCCACCGGAACGGATGACGCCTGCGCGGCCGCCGCGGCGGCCTGGCCTGCCTGCCCACCTCGGGCGGAGGCGGGGTACGCCGGGGCGGGACGCCGTCGTGATGGGGGACCGGGCGCTGGGTCGGCGCGTGCCGGACCGGCTCGCGATGCGGAACCGGGCGCTGCGTCGGCGCGTGCCTGCGCGGCTGCTCGGTCGGCATCTGCGAGTAGGCCAGCGGCTCCCCGCGGCCGTCACGGTGCAGGACCTGGGTCGGCTCGATGTGCGAGGCGGGGGGCTCGCGGCGCGGCGCGGGGTTGTAGCGGACCGTCGGACCATCGCCGGGCGGTGGCATGCGGCCTGGCTGGGGGTTGCCGCGGCGGACTGTCGGCTCGTTGCCGGGCTGCGGACGGCCCTGACGTGGACCGTTGCCGCGCCCAGGCGGCGGCAGCGGAGGACCACCGGGGTGGCCTGCCTGCGGCGGCACCCGGCGCCTACGCGGGTCATCGCGGGGATCGTCGCCGTTCATCACTGGGGCACTCTACTGATCGTCGGGTGCGCGGGTCGGTTGTGCGCGCTCGGTCACTACTGGGATACCCCGCTCGGGCGCCCGTGTTAGCGCGAAACGCGGGGATGTGGCCGGACTCGCCGTGACACGCCGCTCACGGTAGCCAACCGACACGACCGCGCAGCACGGTGTAGCCGAGGTAGGCGACCGCGTCGATGGTCGCGTGCGCCAGGATCAGCGGCCACAGCCGGTTCGTGCGCTGCCAGTACCGGCCGAAGAGCAGGCCCATCACGATGTTGCCGAGGCCGCCGCCGATCCCCTGGTACAGGTGGTAGCTGCCGCGCAGCAGTGCCGACGCGACCAGCGAGCGGTTGTCCGACCAGCCGAGCTGACGCAGCCGGGTGATCAGATAGCCGACCACCAGCACTTCCTCGGCCACCGAGTTCGCACAGGCCGCCAGGATCAGCACCGGCAGCCGCCACCAGTGCTCCGACAGCGAACTCGGCACGATGGTGACGCTGAATCCCAGCGCGTGCGCGAGCAGATACAGCCCGAGCCCGGGCAGGCCGATCACCGCGGCCAGCACCAGACCCGGCACCACATCGGCGCGCCCGATCCTGGCCAGGCCGATCAGCCGCGGCCCGATTCCGCTGCGCCACAACAGGTACAGGCCCAGCGCGGCCCAGGCCAGCAGCCGGGTGACGCTCACGAGCTGGAACAGCAGGTCGAGCAACGAGTTGTCGGACCGGGAGGCGTTGAGCGCCACCGTGCGCCCGCCGATGCCACCGGGCGAGAGCGCCGAATCCAGCAGCGCCAGACCGGCACTGATCCCGCTCAGCCCGAAGGTCACCAGCAAGACGATGGCGATCTCCACTCGGAGACCGAACCGTTCCCGCTCGCTCAGCTGGGTGTCCGGAGGATCGACGCGCATGTCGCGCAGTGTAGGCAGCCCGCGGTGCGCGGGCCCGTGAGCGGGTTCAGATGCGGCGCAGGCCGTTCAGGTAGGGGCAGCCGGCCAGGACGCGCACCGCTTTGCTCAGCGATTGGACGTCGTCGGCGGGCGTGGCGAAGGGCAGTCGCACGTCGTGGTCGCCCTCGGTGCTCTCGACGCGCAGGGTCAGGCCGTAGCGGTCGATGGCCAGCGGATGCACCATCCCGCCGCGCAGCCGGGTCGGCAGGTGCCGGGCCAGCTGGGCGACGATGTCGGCGTGGTCCTCGGCCATGTGCTGCAGCCAGGCGCTCTCGAGTTCGCAGAACGGGTCGGGCGAGGCGGCGCGCAGGTCGGCGTGGTCGACCGATTCGGCGCCGGAGGTGTCGGCCAGCACCGCCGAATTCACCACAACGCGCAGCAGGGTGACCCCGTGCCCGACATCGAGCAGCCCCGGATGCGGGAACTCCTTGGCGATCTCGATCGCGAGCGCGCGCTGCGCCTGCTCGGGCACCTGCCGCACCCAGCCGCGCAACCACACCAGCGCCCGGACCGGCTCGCGCAGCGGCAGCGGCGCGTGATCGGTGAGTTCGAGTACCGCGGAGGTCTCGTTCGCCGTCGCGGCCAGCGCCGCCGCGAGGGAGCTCGCGGGCACCGCGATCACCGCGTCGCCGCACCGGCGCAGGTGATGCAGCGAGGTCGGCACCGGATCGATGCCGGGCAGCGCGAGCATCGCCGTCTCCGCGTGCGCGCACGCGCTGCGAACGCGCTCGGCGGTCGTCGGCGCGAGGATCGTGGTTGGGCTCGACATGACAACCTCCGCGAACTGTTGTTTAGGTAAACCTAAGCTAAGTTACCGCGGTCATTCGCGCAAGAGGGACACCCCGCACAATTGCCGGGAATCCCGCATCTACGGTGGTCTGATGACGCACGACGACCACGCGACTCCCGCCGAACCCGTCCTGGTCACCCTGTCGACGCCCGCCCGCCGCAGCCTGGTGGCCGGTCTGGTCCGGCCGCGGGGCAGCGCACCCGGCACCGCCGAGATCGTCGACGTCGACATCCCCGATGCCGAGCTGGTGGCGTTCCTGGTCCGCATCGCCCACGCCGACCACGGCTTCGTCGCCCGTACCGCCGACGGCTCCCGTGCCGTCGCCATCGTCGCCGGTACGGTCGCCGCCCTGTGCGGCGAGGACATCCCGACCGCCCTCGCGAATCCCGATGTCGAATTCCTGACTTCGCTCAAGCCACCGGCCATCGAAGCAACCCGTACGGTTCTGCTCGCCGTCGAAACCGACGATGAGCAGGCGATCGTGGATGCTCTCCGCGTACTGGATTCCTGAGCCGGGCCGACTTCGGACAACGATCCAGCTAATCTTTCTGTGTGCCGCGTATTGCGTATTTCGGGCCGTCCGGGACGTTCACCGAGATGGCTCTGGCGAAGTTCGAGAACTCGGGGGCCTTCGACGGTCCGGTCGAGCGAATAGCCGCGCCGAGTCAGGGTGCGGCACTCGATCTGATCCGGTCCGGCGATGTCGACGGCGCGGTGGTGCCGATCGAGAGTTCCGTCGAAGGATCGATTCCCGCGACGCTGGATTCGCTGGCCATCGGGCCGCGGCTGCAGATCGTCGCCGAGACCGAGCTCGAGGTGGCTTTCACGATCGTCGCGCGCCACGGCATCACGCTCGACCAGGTGCGCACGCTGGCGGCCTACCCGGTGGCGGCCGCGCAGGTCAGGCAGTGGGTGGCGCGGCACATGCCGGACGCGCGGCCGTTCACGTCGGCCTCCAACGCGGCGGCCGCCGAAGACGTGGCCGCGGGAACCGCCGACGCCGCCGTGTCGACCGCACTGGCCGGCGAACGGCTCGGACTGGCGACGCTGGCCGCCGGAGTGGCCGACCACGATCAGGCGATCACCCGGTTCGTCCTGGTGACGCGGCCGGGCGTAGCGCCGCACGCGACCGGCGCCGATCGCACCTCGATCGTGCTCGAACTGCCGAACGAGCCCGGCTCGCTGATGCGCGCCTTCGCCGAATTCGCCACCCGCGGCGTCGATCTGACCAGAATCGAGTCGCGGCCGACCCGGACCGCGATGGGTACCTACCGCTTCTACCTGGACTGCGTCGGGCACCTCGACGATCCGGCGGTCGCGGAGACGTTGAAGGCATTGCATCGCACGGCGCGGGTCCGGTTCCTCGGATCGTGGCCCGCGTACTCGGCGGTCGGTACGCCGCCCCCGTCGGACGAACCTGCCGCAGAATGGTTGACGCAATTGCGAAAGGGGGTCGCTGACCTATGACTACACGCGCGAAGCTGGTGCTGGTGCGCCACGGCGAGACCGAGGGCAACGTCGCGAAGATCCTCGATACCCAGGTGCCCGGTCTCCCGCTGACCGAACGTGGTGTGGCGCAGGCGAAAGCGTTCGGCGCGAGCCTGGCGCGCGCGCCGCAGGTGCTGGTGTCGTCGGAGGCGCTGCGTGCCCGGCAGACGGCGAGCTACATCGAGGCGGCCACCGGCTCACCCGCCCATGTTCTCGACGGCCTGTTCGAGGTGCAGGTCGGCGACCTGCACGGGCGCTCGGACCAGGAGGCGCACGACTTCTTCCAGCAGATCTACCGCGGCTGGCACCTCGGTGAACTCGAGACCAGGGCGCCCGGCGGCGAATCCGGTCACGAGGTGCTCGACCGGATCGTGCCGGTACTCGAAGGGCTGCGCACGGAGTTCCTGACCGACGACGCCGACGGTGACGTGGTGGTCGTGAACCACGGCGCCGCCATGCGGCTGGTCGCCAAGACGCTGGCCGGGGTGGCGCCGCCGTTCACGACGAACAACCACCTCGACAACACCGAGACGATCGAACTGCTCCCCACCGAGGACGGCGGCTGGGAATGCCTGCGCTGGGGCAGGTTCACGCCGCCGTTCACGGTCAAGGCCGAGCCGACGGCCGACGACCCGATGGGGTGATCACCCCAGGTTGTCGGCCTTCGCGGCCGGGAATTCGGTACGGATCGGCAGTGATTCGATGAGATCGGCGACCGCGGTCCGCAGGCGCGCGGTCGTGCCGGAGGCGATGGACGACCACTTCACGCCGTCGTCGGCGACGCTGGCGGTGATGATGAATCTGCCCGCGCGCGTGTTGAACACGGCGATGTGGTTGTCCTGGATCTCGCGGGTGCCGTCACCGTAGGCGACGCCGACGATCTCGGCGTAGGAGTGGATTTCCACCAGCGCCGAGGCGAGCGCTGGCGCGTCGCCGGCCGGTTTGCCGATCTTGCTCAGCCGCTCCGTGGTGGCCGCGACGTCACCGGTGTCACCGAAGATCGGCGCGAGTTCCTCGGTGGGAGCGTTCATCCCGTACAGCTCGAGCGCTGCGGACTGCCCGAGCGCCTGCAGTACCGCGCCGGGCAGGTCGAGGCCCGCGTCGTCGATGACGTAGGACTCCGGCCCGCGCAGGGCGACGAC
>NZ_JBHXAY010000179.1:0-7032 GCF_042728775.1 Nocardia sp. NPDC060259 | reverse complement strand
GGTGACACCTCGGCACCGATTGCCGCGGACGGAACCCGCGTGCGGCTGCCCCAACCCCGCGGCCGTCAGGCGGCGTCGAGGGCGGCGGCGATCTTGCGGGCCATCGCTGCCACAGCCGGGGTGGGCTGACCACTGTCGGCCTGGGTGGCGGCCTCGACGGCGACCAGGACCGTGTCGCGGAAGTTGCCTGCTTCGGCCGGGTCCTGCTCGGCGAGCAGGCGCACGGCCGCGGTCAGGCTCGGTAGCACCTGGTCGGCGAGTGCGGCGACGGACTTGCCGGGCAGGTGGATGTCCTTGGACTTGGCGGCGAGCACGTGCCCGACCAGACCGGTCGCCGAGGTCAGGGCGATGGAACCGTGCGAGATCCCCTTGTGCGGCGCGCCGGCGGCGGCGATCAGCGAGACGGCGCCGTAGGCGGCGGTGCGCAGGGTGCTCTTGTCCTGGTCAGTCAGGGTGATGGTGGTGGACATGGTGTGTACTCCTCGAAATCGGTGGTGGCACTGACTGTGTCGGTGCCGGCTGTTTTGTTCGATGTACACACTGTGGTCGGGCCGCCTGACACCGAGCTGACACGCACCTGACGTCTCCACTGACAGCGGCACCAGGCCTCGCGGCAGCGGCGGTCGTCTGCTCAGCGCTTGCGGGGCAGGGCGGCGGCGAACGCCACGCCACGTTCGACCCACTCGCACAGGACCGTGTCGTCGGCGACGAGTTCCGGTGCGACGCGCAGCCAGCCGGTCATTTCGCGGCCGCCCATCGTCATCGGCGCGATCGCCGCGCCGTCGATCAAGTTCTCGCTCTCGGCAGGGTCGACCCGCACGAGCAGACCGCCCTTACCGCTCACCGCGACGGCCATATTGCCGCCGACGAGAAAGGCGAGTCCACCGAACATCTTCTTCTCATCGATGTCACCACGCGGATACACCAGCTCCCTGACCCGCTCGGCAAGCTCCGCGTCATACGCCATGCGCGCCAGTATGCGCCAGGCCACCGACAACCACCTGCGGTACGTTTGTTAGGTAACGCTAACTATTGGAGGTTTCCCTTGGCTCGCCCCCGTACCACCCTGACGGTGCTGCGCACCGAACGCCTGTCCCCGCATATGGTGCGCGTGCACTTCCGTGCTGCCGGTCTGGCGGTCGGCGCGTTCACCGATTCGTACGTCAAACTCATCTTCCCGACAGACGGCGTCGAGGTGCTGCGCACCTACACCCTGCGCTTGATCGACCGGGCAGGCGAACAGGTCGCGATCGATTTCGTGTATCACGGCGACGAAGGCATCGCAGGACCGTGGGCAGCGCAGGCAGCCCCGGGCACCACGATTGATGTCTTCGGCCCAGGTGGTGCCTATGCCCCACGCGCCGAGGCGGACTGGCATCTGCTCGCGGGTGACGATTCCGCGCTGCCCGCCATCGCCGCCGCGCTCGAGTCGATGCCGGCGACGGCCGCGGGTATCGCCTTTGTGGAGGTGGCTGGGCCCGAGGACGAGCTTCCTGTCGCCAAGCCTGACGGGGTGGAGCTGACCTGGTTGCATCGAGGCGACCGTGCGCCGGGCGAAGCGCTGGCCGAGGCTGTGCGCGGCGCGGTCTGGCGTGCGGGACAGGTGCAGGTGTTCATCCACGGTGAAGCGCACGCCGTCATGCACGATCTGCGCCGCTACATCCGCAGAGAACGGGAGGTTTCCGCCGAGTGGGCCGCATCGATTTCCGGTTACTGGCGGCGGGGCCGGACCGAAGAGGGCTTCCGGGAATGGAGGGCGGATCTGGCCACCCGCGAGTCCGCGCCCACGTCCAACTGACCGGCCGTACATCACTTGTTCCACTGGGGAGGTCCCCAGCCGGTCCGTGCCGGTCGCAGCATCGATCGGCAGGAAACCGTGGACGTGCCCCTACCTGCGGTGGGAAGCTCGAAGGAGCCGGGTCCCTAATCCGAGGGAGCGTGCGACATGGTGGACCGGACGAACGGGGCGCAGCGACCGGAGAGCATCCGGAACGTGGCGCTGGTTGGCAGCAGCGGTGCGGGGAAGACGACGCTGGTGGAGGCGCTGGCGTTGGCGACCGGGACGGTGAACCGGGCTGGCCGGGTGGAGGACGGGACATCGCTGTCGGACTACGACGAGGTCGAACGGCGACAGCACAGATCTGTGCAGGTGTCGGTGGTCCCGGTGATGTGGGGCGGGGTGAAGATCAATCTGATCGATACGCCGGGATGCCCGGATTTCGTCGGCGAACTGCGGGCCGGGTTGCGGGCTGCCGACGCGGCGCTTTTCCTGGTGTCGGCGGCCGACGGAGTGGAGGGTGTGGCGGGGGCGACGCGGGAACTGTGGGCCGAATGCGCGCGGGTGGGGATGCCGCGGGCGATCGTGATGACACATCTGGACACGGCGCGGGCGGAATACGCGGAACTGGTGCAGACCTGTCAGGCGCTGCTGACCGACGGAGCGAGCGATACCGTGCTGCCCCTGCACCTGCCCGTCTACGGGCCGAAGAGCCCCGACGGGCACCGGCCCGCGATCGGACTGCTGGAACTGCTCGAGCGGCGGGCGGCCGACTATCGCAGCGGGAAACGAGAGCGCACCGAACCTTCCGCGGAACAGCTCGCGGAGATCGACCCGGCCCGCGATCGGTTGATCGAGGCGATCATCGCCGAGAGCGAAGACGAAACGCTGATGGACCGGTACCTCGACGGCGAACCCGTCGAACTCGACACCTTGGTCGACGACCTGGAACGAGCCGTGGCGCGCGGAAGCTTCCATCCGGTGCTGTTCGCGGCACCGGCGGCCGAGGACACGGAGCAGGGCCTCGGCACGCTCGAACTACTGGAACTGGTCACGGCCGGGTTCCCGACACCGATCGAACACCCGCTGTCGGCCGTGCCGCGCGGCGACGGCGCCGCGCCCACCGCGCTGCGCTGCGATCCGGCGGGGGAACTCGCCGCGGAGGTCATCCGGACCTCGTCCGACCCGTATGTGGGACGGGTATCGCTGGTGCGGGTGTTCTCCGGCACGCTGCACAGCGATCACACCGTCCACGTCTGCGGACCGGAGCACGATGCCGACGACCGGGTCGGCGGAGTCACCGCGCCGTTGGGGAAACAACAGCGGACGCTGACCGAGGCCGTCGCCGGCGATATCGCGTTCGTGAGCAAACTCGGCCACGCGGAAACCGGCGACACCCTCTCCGGCACCGGGCAACCCCTGCTGATCGAGCCGTGGCAGCTGCCGGAACCCCTGCTGCCCGTGGCTATCCGGGCGCAGGGGAAGTCCGATGAGGACAAGCTCTCGCAGAGCCTGACCCGGCTCGTCGCCGAGGATCCGACCCTGCGGCTGGAACACAACGAACACACCCATCAGCTGGTGCTGTGGTGTCTGGGGGAAGCCCACCGGGATGTCGCGCTGGAACGGTTGCGCGGGCGGTTCGGGGTGCGGGTGGACGTGGAACCGTATCGGGTGGCGTTACTGGAGACGCTCGCCGCCGCGGCCGAGGGGCGCGGCAGGCTGGTGAAGCAGTCCGGCGGGCATGGGCAGTACGCGGTGTGCCAGATCCAGGTGGAACCGCTGCCCGCGGGGACGGGATTCGAGTTCGTCGACCGGGTGGTCGGTGGGGTAGTGCCGCGGCAGTTCATCGGGTCGGTGGAGAAGGGGGCGAAGGCGCAGGCCGCGCGCGGAGTGACTCCCGGATATCCGCTGGTGGATGTGCGGGTGACACTGGTGGAGGGAAAAGCGCACTCGGTGGACTCCTCCGACGCCGCCTTCCAGACCGCGGGTGCCCTCGCTCTTCGCGACGCGGCGGACGCGTCAGGGACCCTGCTGCTCGAACCGGTTGCCGCGGTGCGGGTCACGGTCCCCGACGACCATCTTGGCGCCGTCCTCGGCGACCTGTCCACCCGGCGCGGCCGCATTCTCGGCACCGAACCGGCCGAGACCGGCCGCACCCGGATCCGGGCCGAGGTACCCGAACTCGAACTGAGCAGGTATGTCATCGACCTGCGATCGCTCACCCACGGGGCGGGGTCGTTCGCCCGCGGGTATCTACGGCACGAGCCGATGCCGGCCGCCGTCGCCGAACGGGCACGCAAGGAAAGCGCAGGGGCGTCGGCCTGAATCACCGGGCCCTGAAGGTGGTCCGGATCTGTGGCCGGCGGGTAAGGGCCGGCCGGACACGAGGATGTCGTGCAACTGGATCGTTGCGTACCTGCCCTGATGGCGTGACGCGGCAGGCATCGAGTAGAACGGGGTCCATGGTCGAACGCGAGCACAACCTGGATAGCGCCTCGCCTGCCGAGCCGCGGCGGCGGACCGGCGGGCGCTCGGCCCGGGTGCGCGAAGCCGTGCTCGCGGCGGCGCTGGATCAGGTCGCCGAACACGGCATCGAGGGATTGGCGATCGGTGATATCGCGGCCCGCGCCGGGGTCGCCGAGACAACGATCTACCGACGCTGGGGCACCCGCACCGCACTGCTCGCCGACGCCGTCACCGAACTCGCGGCCGTGGGCAACCCGACACCCGACACCGGAAGCCTGCGATCGGACCTGCGGCAACTCGCCGACCAGATCTCGCACCTGATCTCGCGCCCCGGCATCGCCAGGTTGCTCGGCACGGCCATCGCGCTGTCGGTCGACCCCGACGTCGCCACCGCCCGTCACCGCTTCTGGGACGACCGCTTCGAACGCACCGCACCCGTCATCGACAAGGCGGTCGAACGCGGTGAACTCCCCGCGGGCACCGACCCGCGCGAGGTCATCGAAACCCTCTCCGCCCCACTCTATTTCCGGTTGATGGTCACCGACCTGCCCCTGGACGACACTTTTGTCACCCGCTGCATCGACCAGACCATCGCCCTGTACAGAAAGACGGGCTGACCCGGACCACCGCGACGCCCGGTGGGAGCGGGCGGTCGTCCGCACTGCCTGCGCCGGTTCCTCGCAACGCCGAGCGACACGGCGATGGCCGCGACGAAGGGTTTTTCAGGCGGTCGGAACCCGCGGCAAGGCCCCGATCGGGTGATCGAGACCTTGCCGAGGATCACACAGTACGGAGCTGGATCAGTCGCCTATCGGGATGTCGATACCCGCTGCGCCGTGGACGGCGGACAGGGTCACCACGGTGTCGGGTTCGGTTTCGCCCGCGTACAGGGGGTCCTCGGTAGCCAGGATGACGGCGAGCTGGTGGCCGACGGGGACTCGATAGTCGGTGGCCTGCAAGCGCAGATCGACCGTGGTGGGATGTTTCGGTTCGGCGGTGCGCACCGTGGCCGCGGCATGGGTGATGATCTTCAGATTGCCGGTGACCACGTCGAGATCGAACAAGTAGGCGACCACGGTGACGGCATGGGTGGTGGGAGTCACCGTCACACGAATCCGTGGGATACCCGCGATGTGGTGGGGCGACGGAAGCGGAGCGCTCGTCCACACCGCGCTGGTGGATCGATCGACCTCGGCGAACCTGTGACGCACGGGCATGAGCAGCCGCTCACGGAAGCCGTCCATGACCAGTTGATTCACGGCGCGGACGCGCGGTTCACCGGAACGGATGGTCTGGCTGAAGTCCGAGGGCGGGTCGAGAACCAGTGCACCATCGGTGGATCCACTCGGGGGTGCGGCGAAATGGTAGGTGCGGATCGGGTTGGACGACCAGCTTTCCAGGTCGGCGAAGGAGGACACGGTAAAGCTGTGCATGGTCTCGGTGTGCACGGCACCATCGCTGTCGATGCCGTTGTCGACACCCTTGAGATAGTGGTCCAGCCAGTCGTAGGCGGCCTCGGAGGTGCGAGTGTAGACACCGAGCAGCAGGCCCGGAACCTCCACTGCCCCATGGTCTCCGATCGCCAGATCCAAGCGCTTGGGGCCGGGGAACTCGGCGAAATAGCTCAGCAGCTGGTTCTGGGGAAAGATGGTCTCGTGCCAGTAGCTGGTGAAGAAGGTCGGCACGGGACGGCGTTCATCCGGGATGTGAGCCGGCGAGCGCCGTCGCGCGTAGTCCAGCACACCCTCGATATCGGTGTTCGTCCGGAAGTCCTCGAGTATCTTCACCAGCTCGGCGCTGGGCTTCTCGCTGATCGCGCCCAGGGCTTCGGCGGCGAGGATGTGGCGGGTCCCGTTGTCGTACAGCGCTTCGCCGAGATCAGCCCAAGTGCTCAGGGCGACCACTGCTTTCACGCGCGGATCGGACTGGGCTACCAGCTGGCTGATGCCTGAACCGTAGGAGATGCCCGCCATGCCGATACGTTCCTGGTCAACCTCGATCTCCGGTTGCGCGAGCGCCCAGGTGATCACTTGCGAGCCGTCCGCGACGTCTTCGGGACCGGCCACCGTCAGCTCACCACCGGACCCGGGCAGGCCGCGCTCGGTGTAGGCGACGACGGCGTAGCCGCGCATGAGCAGCCTGATCAGCGCCCCGGAGTACATTTTCCAGCCCGTGGGGTCCAGGCCGGCGGGAAGTACGACGAGTGGATGCGGGCCGCCGCTGGTCGGCCAGGCGGCCATGGCGTCGAGCAGTTCGCCGTCGTGGCCGGGAATCTGCACCTGAGTGAACCGGCACCGAGCGCGGACGGCGGCGATGTCGTCGATCAGGTATTCGGGGACGCCGGTCGCGTTTCCGGTGAGCAGATCATCAACGACGGCGAGTGCGGCGACTTCCTGATCGGGAGCGAGTAGGCGCAAGCGGTCAGGGCGAGCTTCTGGCATGGCGATCTCCTGTCGAATTGGTGTATTTCGGAGCAGCAGAACAGCTGTGCGACAAGCAAGGGAGCTACTACGGGACGAGACCCAAGCCACCCCCGCTCGCCAGCGATGCTACATCGGTCTCGACAGTTGGTGTGTTCTGTTGCAGCGGTAGATATTTGACATGCGAGAGTGCGAATATGTGCGATCTCATTGTGAACACCCGTGTCTGGGTCGAGTGATTCCCAACGGGCCCGGACAGGTGACCAAGCGCCGCTGATTCGAGGCGCGAGAGGGGCTCGCGGGCAGATTCCGGATCGAAGAAGTCCAGGCTTCGTGAATGAGCTGGCCCACGCACGGCAGGCTTCACCG
>NZ_JBHXAY010000178.1:3246-7106 GCF_042728775.1 Nocardia sp. NPDC060259 | reverse complement strand
TCGCAGCCCCCGCCGCGACCTCCGGGGGATACCCGCAATCACCGATCCTCGGGCGAGACCACCCGTCGATCCCGCCGACCATCAAACCTCTATTGCAGGGTTGAATAGCCATGTCCTATACCAGCTACTACGAAACCTGCGACGACGGCTTGGCGACCCTGCAACGCAGCCTCGTAGACCTCGAGGACGCCACCACCAACCAGCGCGGCTACAGCTCCGACCTGATCCCCGGACTGTTACAAACCCCCGCCTACGCCCGCGCGGTCATCTCCGCGTGTATCTCCGCCCTCGAGGTGCCCGACGACACCGAAGACACCGTCACCGCCCGCCTGCACCGGCAAGCCGTACTCGACGCCCCTGACCACCGATTCCGCCTACTGTTCGGCGAGGCCGCCTTGCTGCGCACCGTGGCCAGCCCGCTGGTGATGGCCTCCCAGATCCGATTCCTCCGCGAAATCCTCGCCGCACGCCCCAACGTGGAAATCGGCATCATCCCAATCAACGCCGAATTCGTCACCCCAGCAACGTATTTCGTCATCAATAACATGGTGTCGGTCGACATCGAGACCGTCACCGGCGCGGTCACCGCCACCAGCGTCGAAGACATCGCGCTGGCCCAACGCAGCTTCGACCGACTCGCCACCCAGGCCGCCTATGGCGAAGACGCCCGAACCATCCTCAACCGGGCACTCGCGACCCACACCACCAACTAGACCCGGCCGATGCAGCGGCAGGCCCCGGACAGGCCACGCCCCGGCCACCGGAAATCCGCCCAGGGGTCTGCCGCTGCCGTCCCGAAATTGACCGCGTTCCCCCCACGACAGGGCGCGCCACCACCGCCGATGCCGAATCGAAGGGGACCACCTGATGACGTTCAAGACCCTCACGATCTTGGCCGTGTGCCCGCGGCCAAGACCAACGACTGAACAATCCGCGCACTATGCGGCAGAATAGTGCGTTCGGATCGGTGCTCGTGGCGAGCCCTATCCGCGTTCGATCAGCTCGGTGAGTGGCATGGTCTCAGCGAAGCCGGTCCAGTCGGAAGCCGCAGTGAGTGGAACTTGATATAGGTGACCGTGGTCCCGAGCGGCTTTGTGCTTCTTCCAGGCGGTTGCACGGATCTTCGCGAAGTCCCAGTAGAGATTGCCCCAGTAGTCGAGGTGGTCGGGACCCTCGATCTGACTGGGATCATGCTGCACCGACCACCACCGTGTTCCGCCGAACCACTGAACGGCGCTGCTCTCACCTGTGTCCGCCGAGTGGTAGCAGGCCACGGCATATGTTCCTGGCCCCGACAGCCGTTGCAGGAGTTCCGTTTTGCCGACATAGCCGAATCGATCGGCGTGGTGATTGACAATGACTAGCCAGTTCGGAAGGACCGTGCCTCCCAACGCGGAACTACCTGGTGTGTAGGCGGTTCCAGTATCGACAAGACCCAGCTCGTCGAGGATCGATTCTGGACTGGACCCGAGTAAGTAGACCGCCATCCAGGAGATGCCGGACCGCAATTGGCTTCCGAGATCGGGTTCAGCGTGCGAGGAGCTTTGGTCTGCGCTCTGCCGGGCTTCGGTGCTGAGCGACCCGGTAGCCACATGCTGACGCGGAATCGTGCCGATGTGCCCCGGCGCGACCGCAGCAAGTTCGTGACTGCGGCGCGCTGAGACGAAGGCGAGTGCGTATTGATCGGCCTGCGTATCGATCTCGACCAACGCGGTTCCGACCGCGAGGCTTCGTGTACCGATGTATTCGAGGAGTTTCTCGACGTCCGTACCAGGTCCATAGGCTTCGAACTTGACGCGAAGGGCCTTCGTCCAGCGCAGGTTCATCTCGGTCGGGTACATGAACAACGATCGGAGCCGGGGAATGACCTGGTCGAGAGGCTCACTGCTGTCAAGTCGGACGATCTTCCGGTCGGCTTCGAGCCGGATCAACAATTCTTGGAGTGCACCGTCGTCCTCCCGCCGTTGGATCGCCCGAACATGATCGTCGCGGCCCGGTGCCAAGAATCGGATGATCTCGACAAGGGCGTTGCGGTCGTACTGTTTCCCCACAGGTCCCTCTTCAATCTCGGCGTGTGCATCGACACCGTAAGGCAGGGAACCGACATGCTCGCAGCGCACAACATCGGGATAGTCCGTGCCCTGCATTCGGCAGAAGCGGACGTTCGCTACCGCGCGGTAGGCGGCATTATCGTGCGTTCGATACTGGTGGGCGCGGGTCGAGATTCGACGAAGTCGACTCTGTGCCGCCCGTGCCGAAGCCGTTGTGCCATAGTGTGCGACCAGTGGGTTCGAGTATCGGACGGTCGGGCTAGTTGAGCCTGACTGGCGCAGGTGCTCTACTAGCCCTACCGGTCAGGTCGGTCGTGCGAGTACGGCGATATCGCCGCCCAGGCCGAGAATGATTTCGGATCCTGGGCCCACACCGATGAGCGGTCGCCGAGCCGGGCAGTCGATGACTGCATTTGCCGACATGGTCCTCAGACTCCAGACACGCGCGGTGTGGTCGTGGCCGGTGGTGACCGCTGCAGGGTGGCCGTCGATGCTGGTGCACGCAACCGCGGTCACCCGGTCGGTGTGGCCGGTGAGGGTGGCGCGTTCGGTGCCGTTGGTCAGATCCCATACTCGCACCGTGTGGTCGTGGCTGGTGGTGACCGCGACCGGGTCACCATCGATCATGGTGCATGCCACCTCGGTCACCGTGTCGGTGTGGCCGGTGAGGGTGGCGCGTTCGGTGCCGCTGGTCAGATCCCACACCCGCACCGTGCGGTCGTGGCTGGTGGTGACCGCGACCGGGGCGCCATCGATCACGGTGCATGCCACCGCAGTCACCCACTGGGTGTGGCCGGTGAGGGTGACGCGTTCGGTGCCGCTGGTCAGATCCCACACCCGCACCGTGCGGTCGTGGCTGGTGGTGACCGCGACCGGGTCCCCACCGATCATGGTGCATGCCACCGCAGTCACCCAGTGAGTGTGTCCGGTGAGGGTGGCGCGTTCGGTGCCGCTGGTCAGATCCCACACCCGCACCGCGCCGAAGGGATCGGTCGTTACCGCGACCGGGTCACCACCGATCACGGTGCATGCCACCGCGGTCACCGGGCTGGCGTGGTGTCCGGTGAGGGTGGCGCGTTCGGTGCCGCTGGTCAGATCCCACACCCGCACCGTGTGGTCGTCACTGCCGGTGACCGCGACCGGGTCCCCACCGATCATGGTGCACGCAAACGCCATCATTGGGCCGGTGTGGCCGGTGAGGTTGACGCGTTCGGTGCCGCTGGTCAGATCCCACACCCGCGCCGTGTGGTCGTGGCTGGTGGTGAGAGCGACCGGGTCACCATCGATCATGGTGCATGCCACCGCGGTCACCCGGTCGGTGTGTCCGGTGAGGGTGGCGCGTTCGGTGCCGCTGGTCAGATCCCACACCCGCACCGTGTGGTCGTCACTGCCGGTGACCGCGACCGGGTCACCGACCGCGGTGCACGCCACCGCGGTCACCCGGTCGGGGTGTCCGGTGAGGGTGGCGCGTTCGGTGCCGCTGGTCAGATCCCACACCCGCACCGTGTGGTCGTGGCTGATGGTGACCGCGACCGGGTCACCATCGATCATGGTGCATGCCACCTCGGTCACCGGGCCGGTTTGTCCGGTGAGGGTGACGCGTTCGGTGCCGCTGGTCAGATCCCACACTCGCGCCATGTAGCGGCTGATGGTGACCGCGACCGGGTCACCATCGATCATGGTGCATGCCACCGCAGTCACCGGGCTGGCGTGGTGTCCGGTGAGGGTGACGCGTTCGGTGCCGCTGGTCAGATCCCACACTCGCGCCATGTAGCGGCTGATGGTGACCGCGACCGGGTCACCATCGAT
>NZ_JBHXAY010000178.1:0-3148 GCF_042728775.1 Nocardia sp. NPDC060259 | reverse complement strand
ATCATGGTGCATGCCACCGCAGTCACCGGGCCGGGGTGTCCGGTGAGGGTGACGCGTTCGGTGCCGCTGGTCAAATCCCACACCCGCACCGTGTGGTCGTTGTTGCCGCCAGTGACCGCGACCGGGTCACCATCGATCATGGTGCATGCCACCGCAGTCACCCAGTGAGTGTGGCCGGTGAGGGTGGCGCGTTCGGTGCCGCTGGTCAGATCCCACACCCGCACCGTGTGGTCGTAGCTGGTGGTGACCGCGACCGGGTCACCATCGATCATGGTGCATGCCACCGCGGTCACCAGGCCGGTGTGTCCGGTGAGGGTGGCGCGTTCGGTGCCGCTGGTCAGATCCCACACCCGCACCGTGTGGTCGTCACTGCCGGTGACCGCGACCGGGTCACCATCGACCACGGTGCACGCCACCGCCCTCACTGAGTCGGTGTGGCCGGTGAGGGTGACGCGGTGGGCGTGGTGGGTGAGGTTGCCGGTGGCCCATTGTGGTTGCCAGGTCAGGGTTCGGTTGAGTTGGTGGTGTTGCTGGGGGGCGTGGAAGCGTGCAGCGTCGATGGCCAGTACTTGGCGGCGTCGTTGTGGCGGCAAGGTGGCGTGGTGGGCCGCTGAGCAGCGGTAGATCGCGCGGGTTTGGCGTCCGGTGTCGGTGGTGACGGTATGCAGTGCGGCCAGGAGGGTGGTGGGTTCGGCGTGGACGAGGTAGTCCATGTCGGTGATCAGCTTGTCGACGAGTCCGGCGTGGGTGGCGTGGGTAGCGAGGTAACGCAGTGTGTAGGGGTGCGCGCGTGACCAGTCACGCCGTCCGTCGGCGGTGAGGGGCACTCGGTGGCGTAGGACATCGACGAACATGGCGTGGATGGCGACCGGGTCGACGGGGTTGTGGGTGAGGTGTTCGGCGAGAGCTTGGTGGTAGAGGCGGTAGGCCGAACGACCGGCTTCGGTGGCTTCCACGACATAGGAGCCGGCGGTGCGGCGCAGCCACATCAGGTCGTGATCGTTGTAGTCGATCCCGGCGATGCGGGATGCCAGCGTCGCCCACACGTCTTCCCACGGCAAGCCCTGCCCCTGTGCAAACGCCAAGGGCCGCAGCAAATTCCGGGCGCGATCAGCGTTGTCTCGCAGCCGGGATTGCAGGTCGTGGTGCATCGCCTGACCGGGCAGGCTCGGCAGACTCCGCTGCCATGCGCGGTCGGCGGGGTCGGGCACCTCGGGATCCGCGGACAGGGTCGCTGCCACGATCCGCGCGACCAGAAACGACGGATCGGCTTGCTCGGCAACCGCGGCGGCAACCGCACGGATCAGCGCTGGGGGCTGGCTGGTGTAGACGGTGTCCGGGTCGGCTTCCAGAAGCCCGCGCACGGTGTAGGTGGTCAACGCTGGCAGGTCGGCGTAGCGGGGCGCGTCCAGGTCGATCGCGTGGTCTCGGTCGGTGCCGAGGTTGCCCAGCAGAAACGGGCGGGTCCCCACTAGCAGGCGCACACGCTCACCGGCGTGGTCGATCAACGGCCGCAGCAGTTTCCGGGTCAACGTATCGGGGTCGGCGGCTTCATCGAGAGCGTCGATGAGCACGGTCAACGGCTCAGTTCGATGCGCCAATCCGTCGACGAGTTCACCTACTGTTGTGGCTGTGAGGTGCGCTGCGGCGGCGATGCCGTCGCGCACTTGGTCGATGGTGAGGTTTTGGGCGTAGATCGCCACATCCACTTCGCCGGTTGGCGGGATCGCCTCCGAGGGGAGGCCGAGGGCGTCGACGGGGACGGTGCGTCGATAGTCGGGGTGGGTGAGGGTAGTGATCAATCCGAGGACGGCGGTTTTGCCGGAGCCGGGGTCGCCGGTGACCGCCAGGAACGGTCGGGCAGGGTCGGGGCGTGTGAGCCAGGTGGTGATGTCGGTCAGTGCGCGGTGGCGTCCGCAGAACCACCAGCCCTTGTTGTCACGGTTGCCCATCGCACGCATGAGCAGTCGGGTGCGGAACTCGATATCGCGGCGCTCGGTGTGGGTTTCCCATTCGCTGGCCTGTTGCAGCGCCAGATCCACCTCGCTCAAGCGTGGGTCACGGCGGGGATTGGGTAGGAACGGCGGGATCTGTCCGATGAGCCGTACTTGGGTCCATTCGATGTTCTGACCGTGGGAGTGGTCGAGTTCGTTGCTGATCGCGGTGATCACGGTATCGAGGGGCAGCGTGTCGGGACTGTGGCCCGCGGTCGACAACGACTCGACGGCGTCCTGGAACAACTGGGGAAACACCCCGGCTTGGGCCCACTGCGTGGGTTGGGTGGAACTGATGACCACCACCCCAGTGCCCGATTCCTCACGCCAATGGTTCGTGCACGACGACAGCGCTGCTGTGGTGAAGTCGGCGCCGCCTTGACCGGAGAAACAGGTGTCGAGCATCAGCAGCAGTCGCCGCACATTCGTGCCCAACAGCATCTGCCGTGCCAACGCCGCCGTCTGGACCGCGGCCTCGATATCCTCGGGATCGGTATCGGCGGTCACCAGCACATGCTCACCCGTGGCATCCAAGCGTTCGCCGTGTCCGGTGAAATACACCGCGATCAGATCATCACTACACCGATCCGGAGACTTGCAGAACTTGCGTAGCGCCGGCAGCAACTGGGTGGAGGTCGGGTTCATCCCGAGGGTGTTGACTAGGGTGTAACCGAATTGTTCGGTGAACAACGCGATTATCTTCGCCCGCGCGTCTTCCAACCCCGGCCTATCCCAGCCCGGTCCTTCGGTGTGCGCGGCGACAGCGGTCGCGATCAGAAACCGTCGCGGCCCCCCCTCCTCGCTGTGATCAGTCAACATGCAAACCGTCCGCGATCACCTGACCGGTCAGGGCGTCAGTCAGGTACGGAACCGCACTGTGTGCGTGGACATCATTGTGCACCATCGCATCCCGCACCCGACACGCGAAGCCGTCGCCGAAGAGCGGGTGGAGTTGTTTGACCAACGCGACGATATCGCCGCTGTCGGCGATATTCGTCCACACCAGCTCCGAGCGGCCCGGCCACGCGGCAACACCATCTGTGGGTGTCGGATCGAGGCGGTCGAAGATCAGGTTCGGGATCCCCAACGGCGACCCCAACGTCACCAACGCCCGCACCCGGTGATCTGGTGTCGAGCATAGCGTTTCGTAGGCG
>NZ_JBHXAY010000177.1:0-7175 GCF_042728775.1 Nocardia sp. NPDC060259 | reverse complement strand
AACCAACACCCTCACCCCAACCAGTCCCATCAGCACCAGCCGAAAACGACTTACACCGACCATCAGCCGCGAGCCCACCCTGACGCGAAAACTCGGCGAACGCCAGGGGCGTGCACAGGATGGTGACGCCGCCGGCGACCGCCATCGAGCACTCACCACCGCGCACCGATCGCACCGCCCAATCCAGCGCCACCAACGACGACGAACACGCCGTATCCAGCGTCACCGCGGGCCCTTCCAGACCGAAGACGTACGAAATCCGCCCCGAGGCCACGCTGGCGGCGGTCCCGGTGAGGTTGTATCCAGCGACCGCCTGACGTGCGGGGGTAGCGGTCAGTCCGTAGTCCCGGCCGGACATACCGATGAAGACGCCGGTCCGGCTGCCCCGCAACGAATCCGGAGCGATACCAGCACGCTCGAACAACTCCCACGACGACTCCAGCAACAACCGCTGCTGCGGATCCATCGCCAACGCCTCACGCGGCGAGATACCGAAGAACGCGGCATCGAAATCCGCGGCCTCATACAGAAACCCACCAGCGGTGGTGGTGACGCCGGTCATCTCCTGCGGTTGCCACCCCCGGTCGGCGGGGAACTCCGCGATCGTGTCCGTCCCGGATTCCACGACCCGCCAGAGGTCCTCCGGCGCGGCGATCCCCCCGGGATACCGGCAGCTGGCGGCCACGATCACCACGGGATCGTCGTCGACGGCGGCGACCACCGGCGAGCTCGTTCCGTCCGCGCCGCGACCTGCCAGCTCGCCGTCGAGAAAGTCGACCACCGCATCGAACGTGGGATAGTCGAACACCAGCGTCGCGGGGAGGCGCAGTCCTGTCGCCATCACCAGGCGGTTGCGAAACTCGACCGCGGTCAGCGAATCGAAGCCGAGCTCCTGGAAGGTGCGCGGCTCGACCGTGTCGGGCGAGTCGTAGCCGAGCACATCGGCAACCTGCGTACGCACGACATCCGACAGCGCCCGGCCGCGCTCGGCGCCGGTCATCCGGGCGAACCTGCCGGTCGAGGGGCCCGGTGACGGTTCGGGGCTTTCCGCCGCCCCCACGGTCTCGCCGATCGTGGCATCACGGACGATCCCGGCCGTTTCGAGCCAGTATCGTTGTCGCTGAAAGGCATAGGTCGGCAGGTCGCGGGCTCGGCGGGACGAACCCCCCAGCACCGCAGCCCAGTCGACCGGCAATCCGTTCGCCCAGCCACGAGCCGCTGATTCCAGCAGCCGCTGTCGGCCGCCCTCGCCTCTGCGCAACGTACCGATCGCCAGCGCGGTGCCGCGAACCTCGTCGATGGCCTGGTCGATCGACGGGACCAGAACCGGATGCGCGCTGACCTCGACCAGGAACCGATAGCCCTGCCCCAGCAGTGTCCGCGCCGCGGCCGCGAAGCGCACCGGCCGGCGCAGGTTCTCGACCCAGTACCCGGCGTCGAGCTCGGGGCCTTCGAGCAATCCGCCGCGCACGGTCGAGTACATCGGTATCCGGGCTTCCCGAGGCGTGACCCCGGTCAGGACCTCGAGCAACTCCGCCGCGATATCGTCGACCTGTGCCGAGTGCGACGCGTAGTCGACATCGATCCACCGCACTCGCACCTGGTCGCCGTCACATCCGGCGACCAGTTCGCGCAACGCTTCGATCTCACCGGAGACCACTGTCACCGCGGGACCGTTCATCGCGGCCACCGATATCCGGCCTGCATAGGGCGTGATCAGCTGTTCGACGCGATCAGCGGAGAGGGCAACCGACACCATGCCACCGCGGCCGGACAGCTTCTGCTCGATGAGCCGGCTCCGCCGCACCACGACCCGGGCCGCATCCGCCAGGCTCAGTACCCCGGCCACGCATGCGGCCGCGATCTCACCCTGCGAGTGCCCGACGACAACGTGCGGTGTCACTCCCAGGGATTCCCATTCCGCCGCCAGCGACACCATGACCGCGAAGGACACCGGCTGGACGACATCCACCCGGTTCAACCATGACTGGTCCTCGCCGGTGACGACATCCATCAGCGACCATCCGCTGATCGGGTCCATGACGGTGGCGCATTCCCGCATCCGCGCCGTGAACACCTCGTTGGCCGCCAGCAGCTCCCGGCCCATGCCATGCCACTGCGCACCTTGGCCGGGAAACACGAACGCGACCGCACCGGCCGCCGCCCTGCCGCTGACCACACCGACTGTCGGGTTCTCCTCGGCCAGCGCCGTCAACCCCTGTCGCAGTGCGGTGAGATCGCGGCCGATGACGACACCACGATGCTCCAGCGCGGCACGCGTCGTGGCGAGCGACCATGCCACATCCGGGAGCTGCTCGTGCACGAGCGGGAAGCCGGCCAGGCGAGCGGCCTGATCGCGCACCGCGGCCGCCGTTCTGCCCGATACCAGGAAGGGCAGAGCCTCCGATGCGCGTGCCTGCGCCACTGGTGATTCCGGATCAGGAACCACCTCGGGCGCTTGTTCGAGAATCACATGTGCGTTCGTCCCGGAAACTCCGAACGACGAAACGCCCGACCGACGTGGCTGATCGCCGATGGGCCAGCCCGTCGTCTCGGTGACGAGCCGCACCGCACCGGCCGACCAGTCCACCTGCGGTGTGGGACGGTCCACGTGCAATGTCGGCGGAACGACCCCGCGCCGCATCGCCTCGACCATCTTGATCACGCCCGCGGCGCCCGCGGCGGCCATGGTGTGGCCGATATTCGACTTGACCGACCCGAGCAGCAGCGGCCGTTCCCTGGGGTGCCCTCGGCCGTAGGTCTCCAGGAGCGCCTGCGCCTCGATGGGATCGCCGAGCGTGGTCCCGGTACCGTGCGCCTCAACGACGTCGACATCAGTGGCCGAGAGCCTGGCGTCCGCCAGCGCTGCCCGGATCACTCGCTGCTGCGACGGACCGTTCGGTGCGGTGAGACCGTTCGACGCGCCGTCCTGGTTGACGGCGGATCCGCGCAGGAGCGCCAGCACCCGATGCCCGTTCCGCTGTGCGTCCGACAATCGTTCCAGCAGAACCAGGCCGACCCCTTCGCCCCAACCGGTTCCGTCGGCGGCCGCCGCGAAGGCCTTGCATCGCCCATCGACCGCCAATGCGCCTCGGCGCGTGAATTCCTCGAAAGCCTTCGGTGTCGACATCAGGGTGACGCCGCCGGCGACCGCCAGCGTGCACTCGTCGTCCCGCAAGGCCTTCGCGGCCAGGTGCATGGCGACCAGCGACGACGAGCACGCGGTGTCGACCGTCATGGTCGGCCCCTCGAGCCCGAGCACGTAGGCGATGCGACCGGACATGACCGCAGCGGAACTCCCGAGCACCGCATACGCGGCAGTCTCGGAATCAGCCGCTCCTGACAGGTCCCGGTAGTCCTGATCGTTCGTGCCGACGAAGACACCGGTGCGACTGCCACGCAACGACATCGGGTCGATACGGGCTCGTTCGACCAGTTCCCAGGAAGTCTCCAGCAGCAGGCGCTGCTGTGGGTCCATCGCCAGCGCTTCACGGGGTGCGATCCCGAACAGCCCGGCATCGAATTCCGCTATGTCATCCAGGAATCCGCCGAACCCTTCGGCTTCCCGCCAACCTCGGTCGACGGGGAAACCAGTGATCGCGTCGCGGCCGTCCGCGACCAGATCCCAAAGTTCTTCCGGCGATTCGACTCCGCCGGGGAACCGGCACGCGAGGGAAACGATGGCGATCGGTTCGGCTTCGCGCGACTCGAGATCCTGCACACGCTGTCGCGTTCGCTGCAGCTCAGCGGATACTCGCTTGAGGTAGTCGACGAGCTTCTCTTCGTTGGACACTAGTTCAGTTCTCCGAACTCGCGGTCGATGAATTCGAGGATGTCGTCGGCGGTCGATGCCGTGGGCACCGAAAGCGCCGGTATGTCGTTGCCGCGCTGCAGTTTCCACAGCATCGACTGGAGCCGTCCCGTGATCTCGGAGACGGCGTGGTCGTCCGGATCGACGTCGAGCAGCATCCGTTCGAGAGAGTCCAGTTCGACCATCGCGCGGTCACCCGGCCGCGCCTCCTCCGGCACCAGCAGAGCGGTCAGCAGGTCGGCCAGATCCACCGGAGTGGGATGGTCGAACACCAGCGAAGGCGCAAGGGCCAGCCCCGTCTGGGCAACGAGCCGGTTGCGCAACTCCACAGCGGTCAGCGAATCGAATCCCAGTTCGGTGAAGGCGCTGCTCGCGGTGATTCCGACCGCCGAATCGTGCCCGAGCACGACCGCGACATTCTCGATGACGCTGCGCAGCACGACTTCCCGCCTGCGTCCTGGGACAAGCGCCCCGATGTCGTGAAGAACGGACGAGTGCGCGGCGGGCACCGGTTTCGCCAGCCCGTGCAGCGCTACGGGAAGGTCTGCCCGGCTCGTTGCGGCGAGCATCGCTGGATCCAGCGATAGCGGCACCGGTACCGGATGAGTGCCACCGAGCATCGCGTCGAACAGCTTCATCGCATGCCCGGCGGTCAGCGGAACCGCACCGATCCGGGTGAGCCGACGCCGATGGGCGGCGTCGAGACGCCCGCCCATTCCGGCGTCTGCCCACAGCCCCCAGGCCATGGAGGTCGCGGGCAACCCCCACGCATGCCGCTGATGGGCGAGGGCATCGAGAAAGGCGTTGGCCGCGTTGTAATTCGCCTGTCCTGCGGTACCGATAGTCGCCGCCGCGGACGAGAACAGGATGAACTGGTCGAGATCTCGTTCCCGGGTCAGTTCGTGCAGGTGCCACGCGCCGTCGACCTTGGGCCGCAAGACCTCCGCCAATCTCGGGTGATCCAGCGACAGTACGGCGGCGTCATCGAGCAGACCTGCCAGATGCACGATGGCACCTAGTCGGCGGGGTATCCGCTCCAGTAGATCGGCGACGGCCGCCCGATCCGCGATATCGCACGCCGCGACCTCGACCTCGACGCCGCGCTCGGCCAGCTCGCTCTGCAGTCGCGCCAACTCCGGAGATTCCGGCCCCCGGCGGCTGACCAACAGCAGATGCCGGACTTCGTGCCGCGCAGCGAGATGCCGGGCAACGACACTTCCGAGCGCTCCCGATGCTCCGGTGACAAGCACCGTCGCCTCCGGATCGAAGGCCCGTCCCGCGCCCGTTGTCGGATCGAGCGCCGTGAGCCTGCCCGTGTCGAAGCGGTTGCCGCGTACCACCACTTCGGCTTCTCCACTGGCCAGCGCCGAGGCGAGCACACGATCCGACAGCTCCTGCTCGTCGAGATCGACGAGCAGGAGCCGGTCCGGGTGCTCGGCACGGACGGAACGGGCCAATCCCCAGACCGGCGCGTGTCCGAGATCGACCTGGTCAGCACCGAGTTCCACGGCGACAGCACCGCGAGTGACCAGCACAAGGCGGCTGTGCGCGAAGCGGGGCTCGCGCAGCCACGCCTGCACCAGGTCCAGCCCTTCGCGGGCGCCTGCATGCGCGCGCTGCGTCTGCTCTCCACTGGTGGGAAGGAGCTGAACGACCACATTTTCCGGAATCACCGCCGCTGCCAGCAGAGCGTCCAGGTCCCGGTGGTGCGCGGTGAACGAGGCGGTCGTCCGGTCGACATCGCCGACGATCGCGCAGCCGGGCACAGCCGGGCCATGCGATCCCGCCACCTCGATCGGCACCCAATCGAGGCGGTACAGATCGGAGTCGACCGTCCTGGCCGGCTGCCGTGCGGCTGACGCCCAGAAACGCTCGCGCTGAAAGGAATACGTCGGCAGGTCGACTATTCGACCACCACCGAGGACGTCGTCCCACGCGATCGGCACGCCATCGACATACAGCTCGGCCAGTGCGGACAGCATGGCCGCCGGCTCGGATCGCCCGGCGCGCAGGGTCGCGACCACCAGGCTGTGCTCATCAGCGCTCAGGCATTCCTGCACCATCGGGACGAGTGCGGCAGTGGGATCCACCGCCACATACCGGGTGACGCCGAGGTCGGCCAGCGCCTGGATACCGTGGGAGAACCGCACTGTTTCCCTGGCATGACGCGCCCAGTATTTCGAGGAGGCGAGATCCTCGGCCGTGAGCGGCATGCCGGTCAGGTTCGACACCACCGGAATCCGCGGCGCGTCGACGACGATATCCGCGCAGACCTTGTCGAACTCCGCGAGGATCGGCTCGAGGAACGCCGAGTGGAAGGCGTGCGACACCGTGAGCGACTTGGTACGCCGCCCGCGCGCGGCGAAGAGCGCCGCGACCCGATCCACGGCATCGGTCGCCCCGGAAATCACCACGGCCATCGGACCGTTCACTGCCGCGAGATCGACATCGGCGCACAGATGCTCCTGCACTTCCGCTTCCGTCGCTTCGAGGGCAACCATGGAGCCGCCGAGCCCCGGATGGTCGTCATTGGATGGCAACTGCTGCATCAACCGGCCACGTGCCACCACCATCCGCGCCGCATCAGGCACCGAAATCGCCTCGGCGACACAGGCGGCGGTGATCTCACCGATCGAATGGCCGATGACGTAGTCGGGGACGACGCCCCAGGAGAACAACAGCCGGAACAGTGCGTACTCCACGGCGAACAGACCCGGCTGGGTGTATTCCGTTTGATCCAGCAACTGCGGCTCTCCGAAGATGACGTCGCGCAGCGATCGGTCCAGCAGGGGATCGATGTGGCCGCAGACTTCGTCGAGCGCTGCGGCGAAAATGTCGTAGGAGTCGTACAGTTCCCGCCCCATTCCGGCACGCTGGGAGCCCTGGCCCGCGAACACCATCGCGAGACGACCGGTACGGGCAAGACCCTGATGCACAGAGGCGGAGGCCGTTCCCGCGATCAGCGCGTCGAGTCCGCTGTCGAGCGAACTCCGATCCGCCGCGTCGACCACGGCACGGTAGGCGAATTTCGAGCGCGCGGTCGCCAGAGTCCAGGCGATATCGGCCAGTGCGGGCCCGTTGTGGTCCCCGGCGAGCATCTCTCGCAGCGCTACCGCCTGTGCGTGTAGTGCATCAGCAGTCCTACCCGACAACACCAACGGCACCACCGAAACACCCACCCCCACACCAACATCCACACCCTCAGACCCAACGACCTCCGGCGCCTGCTCCACGATCACATGCGCATTCGTCCCACTGATACCGAACGACGACACCCCCGCCCGACGCGGCCGCCCCGTCTCCGGCCACACACAAGACTCCGACACCACCTCCACCCCACCCACAGACCAATCCACATACGACG
>NZ_JBHXAY010000176.1:0-7668 GCF_042728775.1 Nocardia sp. NPDC060259 | reverse complement strand
CGCTGATGCTCCACATCCCCGACGATGTTCGGGTGGGGGCTCAGTGGTTTCACCAGCGCCTCGCGCTGGCCGTTCAGTCAGCGCGATCAGCGGCAATTGAGGATGTTTCGCGGGCGGTCATTGTGCGGAACGATGACGCGGTCACTTGTACCAGTCGTCGCCCTCAGCGCCTGCCCGCAGTTGCAGGTAGTCGGTCAACGAACCGGCGACCCACTTGCGGTCATCGGACTCGTGATCCCACACAAACACCTCGGCGTTATGTCCAGATGGCAGCAGGACGTAGCAAAACTGGTCACCACCGCCGTTGTCGCCAAAGAACATCAGATGGTCGAAGTACATGTACAGCTCGGCGAATTCGGCGTTGCGTCGGAACTCGATGTTCTGATCGATGATCTCCTGCACCGACCACACCAGCCCGGACCCCCACTCGGCCTGCACACCGTTCGTGCGCCGCAGCAGATCCCGCAATTCGTTCGGCACCGGCTGGCCGAGTTGCCTCTCGATCTGATCGATCTCGGTGTCGGAGGCCGGTGGTGCGAATTCGGCATCCGCATAGAGTCCTCCGATCAGGTCCTTCCACATATGCCAGATCCTGCCACGAGGCGAACACAGTCATGATGGCTCCTACGGCCTCGACCTCGCATCGCAGTGGGAGCCGTCCAGATGCACGCTCATCGGCAGATGCGGACGTTCGTGACCGCGCGCCCAGCGGCAGAAGTGGATGTTCGAGTTGGGCGGTCCTGGTGTTGAGTGGGGGTGATGATCTGGCGCGCAAAGGAACTCGGATTCTGCACGTGGACGGGAAGCCTTGAGGCGCATCTGCTACTGCCGTGTTAGCTTCGGGCACGTGGGGACAACAACGCAGCAAACTGACTCCGGCGGCGCGGCCGCGTACGACCCGATCGCCAAGGCCTACGCCGAGGAGAACGCGACGAGCCTCCTCAACGAGTACTACAACCGGCCTGCGATCCGGAACCTGCTCGGCGACGTGACGGGTAAGCATGTGCTGGACGCCGGGTGCGGCTCGGGTCCCACGCTCGTCGACCTCATCGAAGGCGGAGCGACTGCGGTCGGAATCGACGGCAGCCAGGCCCTGATCGACATCGCCACAGACAGAGTTGGGGGCGCCGCAGAGCTACACGTCGGGGACCTGGCTACCCCTCTTCCGTTCGGCGACAATACATTCGACGACGTTGTCTGTTCCCTCGCACTGCACTACCTCGAGGACTGGCGCTCCCCGCTGGCGGAGATGCGCCGCGTGCTTAAGCCTGGAGGCCGCCTAATCCTCTCGGTGGAGCATCCGCTGGTCATGTGGTTCACGCAACTTCAGGCCGGCGAGACCACAAACTACTTCGCCACGCGCCAACGCAAGGTGACTGATATGGCCGGGCAGACCGCAGACCTCACATTCTGGGATCGGTCCTTGTCGACGATGTTCCAGACATTCTTCGACAGCGGATTCCGTATCACCCGCGTAGAGGAACCGGCACCTGCCCCGGAAGCGGTGGAGCGGTTCCCCGAGTTCTTCCAGGACCGCGAGGACCCGAGGTTCCTGGCCTTCCTGTTCCTGGTGTTGGAGGCCTGACTCCTACGCTGCGGCGGGCAAGTTCTGGGCAATCATCGCGCCGCGCACGGCTTCTGCGATCGTCGCTTCGCCGTGCAGCCCGGCTCCATGTATGCGGGCATTTGAGAGTGTGTAACCGACATCTCACCCCGGCGAGCAGGGTCGGCTCTGCACTCCTAAGGCTCGGAGCAGGCCGCGCGATCAGCGGCATGAGCGGATACGCGCCGAGAAGATACCTGAGCTGCTGCGCACCGAGGTGTCGGAGCTACCCCTACAGTTTGGCGTGCTGCAGGCGGAGACCTGCGCGGGAAGCGAGTTGGGCGTGGGATGGAAAGTGCAGGGGCTGATCGTCGAGGGGTCTGTGGATCCGACAGATCTACCAGGCCAGCCCTACGAAACGGGCGAGAGCGCCGATATCGATACGGTGCATCATGAACCCCACGACTATGGGGTTGCCACGGTGGGCGGCTGGACCTTCATTGCCGATCCAGAGTTCCGAGTGAGTTTCGATGAACAAGCGGTGCTGCAGGTTTCGGGCACCAGGAGGGCGCTCGCCTGGGTGACCAACAGCGTCTCGACGACCCATGGCTTCGCTTGGTACCTCGAAGGAGAGATGGTGCGCCAAATCATCTATACCGAAGGAGAGTTGGCCTATGAGCGCGGAGCACCGCTTTCCGAGGAACAGGGTGCTCCAGAGCCTCTAAGCGAGGACTACGTCTTCGAGATGGTGCAGCGACTGACCGGAGTTGGCTGGGGCGCCGGCGCTGACGCTGACTACAGCGTGTGGGTCTGTACGTCGTAACTCGTGGCGAAGGTTCCGCGCTCCGCGCTACGGAGTCTCTGCACTCAAAATCGGCATTACCGGATGCTTATGCCGATTGGTTGGTAGCAATGTGGAAGACCGAACTGGGGACATCCGTCCGCGCCGGACCCGTGTCCCGGGTCTGCGGACCGGTGGTGGTGGTTCGACCACAGCCTCACCGATCAACCACGATCCGCGCTCTCGTCGCGCCGAATCTTGGTCTGCTGTAGGGAGTAGGGAGGTGACACTGTCATCTCCTCTCCGTATGCGGGCATTTAAGGAGTGTGTAACCGACATCTCACCCCTGCGAGTCGTTCCACCTCTGCACTCCAGTAGCAGGAGCTACAGAAGATCCGTCGAGCTGACGCTCACAGACGTGGACAGACGCGATCCCGCGCCTGATCTCGGGATTTCATAGGTTTCCCGCCAAGTCAAGAGCGCGAACGAGGCGAGCCGCTATTTCGCCCTTCGCTCAGCGCCGGCGCCAAACACGGTTCCACATGCCCGACCGATCCCGGCGGCGATGGTCGAGACCGTGTCGTCTCGGCCGACCCGAGCCGTGCCTAGGAGGCAGCCTCGGCGGATAAGCGGTCCAGAAGTTGCTGCACTGCAACGTGTTGGGTTTGGAGTCGAGCTGATCGAGCGTGCCATTCAGGTCGTGTCTGCCGCAACGCTCTGTCGATCGCCTTGCTTGCCAGTCTTAGTGACGTATGGAGGTACGACCATCTTCCTGCGAGTTGCAAGATGCGGTCGATTGCCTGTTCGGCGTCCGAGAATCGGCCGAGATGAAGGTAGGCTATGGCGTCGAAGTGGTCGTACATGACCTGCTCGTCCGCAGAAGGCTCCGAACCCCGCATCCGCTGTACGAGTTCGAGAACCGCAGCGAACTCGCCCCGGACAACAAGCTCTTGAAGGCTCTCGATCTGTACTGCGTCGGGAACCGCCGAAATACTCTGACGGCAGGCGATCTCGCCGAACTTGTCGATGAGGTCCTGTTTACTCTCGATATTTGACTGTTCGATGGATTGCGCAGCTTGGATCGCCAGCCGGACCAACTGGTCACCGCGGTTCGGTCCGCCCACCGCATCGAACTTGATCAACTCCGCCAGCGCCCGATCGGCCCACATCGCGCAGCGCTGTTGACCTAGATTGCCCAGAACGTTGTCAGCGAGTGCCGCACACGCCGCCGTAGCGGCAAGGAACTGAGCGCCATGGCTCAAGGTCAGATCGCTGACCTCGTCCAGCGCAAGCTCGATCTCGTTCACACTGTTGTCGTAGTGACCGCGGGATGCGTGAGTGGTTGCGATCTCGTATCGGAGGAACAACCTCGCGCATCGAAATACATAGACCCTGCTGGGATCGATGACGCTTGTTAGCTGAACCGCCGAAACCAGTTCCAGGATCCACCGTGCGTGCACCATGAGCTGTTCCAAGGCGAAGAATTGACCTTTGGATCGGAGCGCCGCGATCCAACCCATCGTGCAGGTCATCAGGAGAGCCAGCAGATCCACCACGTACTCGTCCGGCGCGCTACGGCGGTGGATCTCGCGGAGAATCTCATGGACGAGTGGGTGGATACTAATCGTGTCGCTGGCCGGATTGACGACCGTAGATGAGTCCGCATAGTGGCGTCGCTTCGCGATTGATTGAGTTCGGAGATTGGTAAGGACCCCGTTGCGGCGTGCTTGATCGGCGATTTGCGGCTTGGGGGGATCCAGCAGATTGACTGTGGTCGTCTCGGACACGGTCTGCAGGAGTAGGTTCACCGGGATGAGCTCTGGTGCCATGAAAGCGGCGTGGTAGATCAACGCCCGAGTCTCACTCCTGCGCTCGGGGCTGGAGTCGAGCCCCAGTTGCGCCACCGCGAACCGGATCGCTGCGAACGCCGTCTTGTCGTACCCCTCGGGCACTGCCGTCGCTTCGGACAGCGAGTCGAGCCGTGCGAAATATTGCCTCGACAGCTGGGAGACGTCTTCATCCGCATTGCGGAAGTACGACGCTGCCATAGCGATCGCCAAAGGCACCCGGCCGAGCCGTTCGACAATCTCGATGATCGCGGGCGTGTGGGTATCCGACTCGAACTGAGCGAATGCCTCGAAGCAGGCAACCGCTTCCTCTTCAGTAAAGGCGTCAATCTGCAGTTGCGTTGCTGCGCTCCACCATCCGATGCTGTTGGTGGACGTGACGATGACGAATCCGCATCCGCTCGACGGTATGTACGGCTCGATCTGCTGCCGTGTGATGGCACCGTCGAAGACCAAAACGAACGGACCACCGAGGCGGGCCATCTCGGATCGAAAGGCAGTCGGAACGTCTCCGATCGCTTCCTCGTCGACCCCGAGGTCGACGAGGATGGACTTCGCCTTGGCTTCCACCAGTCCCTGTGTACGGCAGTCGATCCAGCAGACGTGCTCGTAGAAATGTCGATTCAGGTGACAGAAATCGGCGGCGATGGTGCTCTTACCGAACCCTGTCACACCGGTCAGCACAACAGCGCGCGGATTCCGCGACGCGACGCTTTCGGTAAACAAGGCGGTCAGCTCCATCAGCTCAGCTGTCCGCGCCACTGGGGACACAAGGCGTGGAACCTCGAGTAACGGCACACCCCAGTCGAAGCGACGCAGCACATGCGCAACTTGTGCATCCGGGATGCACAGCAGATCGTTGATGTCGGCGCCGCTGATCCGGCGTGCGGCCAGGTCCGCGGCCGAATCAAACACAGCATCCATCAGCAGCGCGGCAAGCAACCCCGCGGAAGTCTCGCCTTGGCCGAGCGCCCGATCGCGTCGGATCCCACGGATCAACGCCAGAATTGATCCTTTGATTGCCGCAGCGCCGCGATCATCCCGCATGACCATCCTGCGTGGCGACGACTCGCCCTGCGTGAGTTCGGCAGCCGTGACAGGATAGGCCACTCTGCCCTCCGCAGATCTCGACGGATTACCGCAGGCGCCGACGAGTTTCGGCGACAATGGCCTGTTCGTCAGGACCGCTGCCTCCTCCCCCTCGCTGCCCATTCTGGCGAAGATCTTTTCGACGTCGGCATATCCGAGTGTGTTCGACTCGGACGGCACCACGGACGATTTGACCTGCACATGGCGTTCGACTCGCCCGTTGCGCTCGATCGCAAAGTCGACGACGTCGTCGTCGTTGCCGACACCGATGTCATGTCGTCTTGGCTCCACGATCAGAACGAGGGAACCCGGGTCATCCGAGCTGCCGGTCACGGTACGAAGGAACTCTTCGACCGTGACAAGATATTGGAATCGGAATCCAAACGCCGCGACAGCGCCACCGTCACTCGTCATCTTGCCTCCGCCTCCCTGGATTTGTCCGCATCTTGGGCTACGCCCGACTCACCTATTGGTTCGACCGTGCTTGCCCCTTCGTCGCTGGCAAGCAGTAGCACGTTACGCGCCCACCATGCCTCGGTCGCAGCCCACACTCACCTCAGATGGTCAGTGTCTGCAAGTGGCCGCTTCTCGAATTGCCTAGTAGCGCTCGTCCTTTCGGATGGTGTCTACCGCCGGTACCGTAGCGGGGCCACCGGAAGGGATCGCGGGTTCCTGACCGGCGGCGGGGGTCCAGACCCACACATTCTCATTGCGACTACCCGTGATCGCGACTGATCAGCCGTCGACGCCAGACGGCACACCAGACACATCAAGGAGTGCGTAACGAACATCTCTCCCCGGCGAGTAGTGCTAACTAGGCACTACTCGCCCCCGGACCAGCCCGAGCGCTCAGCGTCGATGACCTGACCTGCTAGTTCGGCGCGAGTGGATTGAACAGACGGGTCCCGCCAGTTCCGCTTCACTGCTGCGCGATCGGACGCGGTCTAAGTAGTCCACTCCCACCCGGTGAGCTTTTCTAGCTTGTGTTGACGCTCCGCGCTCAACTTGTCCTTCGCATAATTGCTGCGCTGGAGGCTTACCCAGCTGCCTAGTCTCATGCCTTTGTATATGCGGTCATATGGCAGATGACTAGTACCGTACTCCTCGATGGACTCCCGCAAAAGCTCGTACGCGCTATCCCATCGTGCATCGTGCGGGCTCCACGTCCAACCGGGAAGGTTTTCCAGCTTCTTTAGGCGCTCCGCGGTCAGCGCATCTCGTTTCTGCCGCTGAACTGCGACCCACGAACCGAGCGCTATCTCGCCCTCGATGTGACTCTGCGGCACACGGGAGTGTCCCTCTCGGGCCGCGTACTTTACTACTAGGTCGTATCGTTCGCTCCATACGTCCTGGTCGAATGTCCAGCTCCAACCCGTCAAGGCTTCCAATTTGGCTTTTCGGTCAGCAGGAAGGTTCGCTCTCCCCGCCCGCTGCTCTGTCACCCAGCCGCCGAGCTTTACACCCACTTCAATATGAGTAGACGGAACGCGCGCGTTACCTTCGCGCGCGACGAACTGCTCCAAGAGCCCAAACTTCTGACTCCAGACATAGTCCGCCTTCTTGCCCCAGAACCATCCAGGAACGGCTTCCAGTAACTCTCTTCTGCGCGGTGTGAGTTTCGTATCCTCGCGCCGCCGGAGCCTTGTCCACTGCCCGAGCTTTAAGCCGTCTTCGATGTGGTCCACGGGAACGTTGGTGTGTCCCTCCGTCGCGGCGAATACTCGTAACACCTCAAGGTGCTCCATCCATGAGTCCTCTATGGAATTCCAGCTCCAGCCCGGGACTGTTTCGAGCCGCCTTCTACGTTCCGGGGACATCGTAACTTGGTTTACCCGTTGCTCACCCACCCACACTCCAAGCCTCACACCGGCCTCGACGTGTCCGGCGGAGACGCGAGCGTGTCCCTCTCGATGTGCAAAGTCAACCAAGGCGCGGTATCCGCGTTCCCAGGCTGCGGTATGCGGATCCCATGCCCACCCGGGCACGGACTCCAGAAGCACCCGCCGTTCGTCACCGATCTGCTCCTTTCTATTCCGTTGCTCGTTGATCCACGATCCAAGCTTGATGCCGTCTTCGATGTGTTTTTGTGGAACTAGTGCGTGTCCTTCCCGCTGCTGGAACTGTCGCAAGAGCGCGAACTTTCGATTCCACATGTCCGACCGCGCGTCCCAGTTCCAGCCCGGAAGTGCCTCCAGCCGCTTCCGTTGCTCGATGGTTAGCTTGTCCTGCTTGCTGCGTTGCTGCGTAACCCATGTCCCCAGCGGAATGCCATTCTCGCGATGCGAATTGGGAACACGAGCATGACCCTCCCGTTCGGTGAACTTCACCAGGACCTTGTATGCAATCTCCCAGCGTTCGGTGAAGGGGTCCCATGACCATCCGGGGAGGGCTTCCAGAAGGGCCCGCTG
>NZ_JBHXAY010000175.1:0-7949 GCF_042728775.1 Nocardia sp. NPDC060259 | reverse complement strand
ACCGTATGAACCCCAGAATCGCCCGTCCGCTAGCCGTCGCCGCACTGGCGCTGTCCGCGTGCGCCCTGAGCGCCGGTACCGCCACCGCGGCTTCCCCTGCCCCCGTTGCGGGTTCGGTGGAAGTCTGCCTGCCCCTCCCACATATCGGCCCGCTCGAGCTGGCGCTGTGCCTGTGACCGGGTAGCCGGAGTGCCTCCGGCGGTGGGGGACCCGCCATCGTCGGAGGCATGCGCGCCGTTGTCGGAATCCATAATTTATCCGGATTTCCGTTGCTGTTTATCACAAGCGAAGCCGGGACGGCGGTTTGTTCTACACGGTAGATTGGGGTCTTGCCCAGTGATCTGGGTTGGGAAGGATTCATCATGGCTGTCTCACCCTCCATTGCGCCGTTCTTGACCGCAGCGGGCCGCCCGGTATCGAACCCCTTGAAGGATGTGCGGACGATATCCCGTCAGATGGTGGGCCATTTCATCGAGAATGTCGTGCCGTGCGCGACACTGCCCGGCGAGGTACTCGACGGTGATGTCACCACGGTGACCCGGGTGTGTCTCGAGCTGACCAGGGGCGCGCTCGACGGGCGTGACCTACCGGGGCGACTGGAACAGATCCAAGCCGCGGCCGCGGACTGGGCGCGGGAGGGCATCCCGATCGACACCATCCACAATGCCGTGCACGAAGGCTTCAAACTCGGTTTCGACCTCGTCATCGCCGGTGTCACCAACCAGGACCACGAGACCCTCGTCGGGGTGGCCCGGCGGCTGACCGACATCCAGAGCATGATCACCTCGGCGGTATCCCTGGCCTATGTGCGGGAACTGCGCTCGGTCGTCGGTGAACATCACACCGCAGTCCACACGCTGACCTCGGCATTGCTCGGTGGTCAGAACACGTCGACGATGGCCAGGGAATGCGGCATCACCGTCGCCGACAACTATCACGTCGTAGCGCTGGCGCTGCCGCCCCATGTCGAGGAATTCATCCCTTCCCTCGACGGCAATGTGGTTGCCCGGCGCAAGCTGCGTCGCGTGCAGGCCGAGCTGGCGAACCGGTGCGTCGGCAAGGTGCTGTCGCTGTTGAGCGTCGACGGCGGCACCCTGCTGCTGCCCACCTCGGAGTTCTCCGAGCTCGAACTGGACGAGTTGATCGCCGGATTGTCCGAGGCGGCCCAGGTTCCGGTGCGCGCTGTGACGACCACCGCGGTACCGGCAGAGATCCCGCGTGCTGCGGAACAAGTCCATGAACTGGTCGAAATAGTGGATCGGCTCGGTGGCCCGAGCAAGGTCTATCGTCCGCATCAACTGGCATTCGAATATCAGCTGACCAGGCAGGGCCCGGCCCGCGATTACCTCAGTTCGGTCGTCGATTCCCTCGAAGCGCACCCGGAACTGCTGCAGACGCTCGAGGTGTACATGGCGACGAATTTGCAGCGCTCGCGGACCGCGCGCGAGTTGTTCATCCACACGAATACGGTGGACTACCGGCTGAAACGGATCGGCCAGCTGACCGGCTTCGACCTGAACGACGTCACCGGTCTGTGCTATCTCCGCTCGGCGCTGCTGATCCGCGCGCATCGCGGACTCGGCAGGCCGGAGAACCTGCGCGCCGAGAACGAGACCAGTTCTCGCGCAGGGTGATCCGCGCGGATACCCGGTAGTGGCGGTCTACGCCGCGCGGACGGTGACTGTCGTGTCGGTGCTGGGAAATTCGAAGACGCGCAGGCGGCCGGTCACCAGGTCGACCGTATCGGCGATCACGCGTCCGGCGTGATGTGCGCCGCCGGCGAAACTCGTGCTGATCACGCGGTAGCTGCGCCTCGGGGTGAGCACGATGTCACCCGATTCCAGCAGTCCGGCCGAGGTGGGCGCGCCGGGGCAACTGTCGGCCGCCTCGGTGCGGCGGTTGACGCCGAGCAAACTCAACACTGTGTTTTCTCCCGTGGTGTATGTCGCGGAATCCGCGTCCCGTCGCCGGTTCCGCGAACGGGTATCGAGATCTTTTTACCCACGGGCAGCGCAGGGGAAACCGTCGAAATCCGCGGACCGTTCCCGATCAGCGGGAAGGCCCGCAGACGCTGACATCCGCCAGGTCATACGGTGAGTTTCATGACGGCAACACCCCAGCCCGACGACGCCGCGACGCATCTCGCGCGGTTGGCGGCGATCGAGTCGATCACCGCGCTCAAGCACCGCTACTTCCGCGCCTGCGACGCCAAGGACCCCGAAGGGTTCCGCGACTGTTTCGTCACGGTCGGCTCGGCACTGGACTACGGCGAGCTCGGTGCCATGGACGCCGACGGCATGGCCGCGGTCTTCGCCTCGATCGCCCTGCAGCAGGTGGACGGCAAGCACGCGATCCTCGACATGCACCACGGAGTGCACCCCGACATCACAGTGCGCGAGGACGGCACGGCGAGCGGCCGGTGGACGCTACGGTTCCGCCAGGTCAACCTGATCGAGCGCACCGAAACCGTCGCGACCGGCGAATACGCCGACGAATACCGGGTGGAGGACGGCCGCTGGAAGATCGCGACGTGCACGTTCCACCGGTTGTGGGCGATCACCAGGCCACTCGACGACGCCTGCCGGATCGCGCAGTAGGGCCGGGACATGTCGAAGATCGCTCTGGTGACCGGCGCCAGCCGTGGCGTCGGCAAGGGAATCGCGCTGGCGCTCGGCGCCGCGGGCTGGACCGTGTATCTGACCGGACGGGGCAGCGCGGGTGACGGTGGGCCGCTGGAGGTGGCCGCCGCCGAGGTGAGCGCCCGCGGCGGCACCGGCATCGCCGTACGGTGCGACCATCGTGACGACGCGCAGATCGCCGCCGTGTTCGCCCGCATCGCCGCCGAACAGGACGGACTCGACCTGCTGGTCAACAATGTGTGGGCGAATCCTGACGGTTTCGCCGGCTTCAGCGACCCGTTCTGGCAGCGGCCCGTCGATGATTGGGACACGCTGATCGGCGTCGGCCTGCGCGCGCACTATGTCGCCTCCGTCGAGGCGGCGCGACGCATGGTCGCCCGCGGCAGCGGCGTCATCGCCAACATCTCCTCGTTCGGCACCCGCGGCTATCTGCACTCGGTGCTGTACGGCATGTCGAAGGCGGGTCTGGACAAAATGGCCTGCGACATGGCCGTGGAGCTACGCGGGACGGGTGTGAGCACCGTGTCGCTGTGGCCCGGCATCGTGCGCACCGAACAGGTGCTGGCCATGGGCGTCGAGGACATCGAGGGGTTTCCGATCGCGGGTGCGGAAACGCCGGAATTCGTCGGCCGGGTCGTCCTGGCGCTGGCCACCGATCCCGAGATCGGTACCCGCAGCGGCAGCACGGTGATCACCGCCGAGGCGGCCGTCGAATACGGGATCACCGATATCGATGGTGGACAGCCGGTGTCGCATCGCGAGGCCTTCGGCGGCGGCGCGGTCTTCGGCATCCGGTGAGAAAGGAATCTGTGATGGAGCTTTCGGGCAAAGTAGTACTGGTCACCGGTGGAGCGCGCGGTCTTGGCGCGGCCTTCGCCCACGGGATCGTCGCCGCAGGCGGCAGCGTCGTGATCGGTGACCTCCTGGACGAGGACGGCGCCGCCGTCGCGGGCGAACTGGGGGAGCGCGCCCGGTTCGTCCACCTCGATGTCACCGACCCGGCGTCGTGGCAGCATGCCGTCGACACCGCTGTCGGTGCCTTCGGCACACTGACCGGCCTGGTGAACAATGCCGGGGTGACCGCCTCGGGTGTGCCGTTGGTCGAGGAGCCGCTCGAGACGTTCCAGCGGGTGATCCAGGTCAACCTGGTATCGGTGAACATCGGCATCCACGCGGTGGTGCCTGCCCTGCGGGCGGCCGGTGGCGGTTCCATCGTCAATATCTCCTCGGCCGCCGGGCTGGTCGGCCTGGCGCACACAGGTGCCTACGGCGCGGCCAAGTGGGGTGTGCGCGGGCTCACCAAGGTCGCCGCGGTAGAGCTCGCGCGCGACCGGATCCGGGTGAACTCGGTCCATCCCGGAATGGTGCTCACCCCGATGACCGCGCCGACCGGAATCAGTCTGGCGGAGGGTGGTTTCCCGAACGCGCCGCTGGGCAGGGTCGGGCAGCCCGAGGAACTCGCCGGGGCGGTCACCTATCTGCTCAGCGACGCTGCCTCGTACACGACCGGCGCCGAGCTGGCCGTGGACGGCGGCTGGACAGCAGGCCCTCCGGTCGTCGACATGAACGGCTAGTTCCCGCCGTTCACTGGCTCGGCTCCGGTAGCGTGCACTCGGTGATCTTCGGGTTCGCCCCCAGATAGTTGAGAGGGCCCGCCACGAGTGTGACAGCGATCGTGCCCCATTCGCCGCAGTTGACCGGCGGATTGGTGAAGTAGTTTCGCTGCATCGCCGCGACCATCCCGGACCCGACCCAGACCATCAGCAGCGTAGACAGCAAGAACCTGGCGACTTGATGGGATGGCCTGGCGTGGATCTCTCGTACTTCGCGAATTTCCCGATCACGTCGATTCCGTCGGCCGCGCATCGTCATCGCATCCTCTCCGTGTGCGATCAATCACGCTGATACCCCATGTGAACAGCGGCAATCCTGTGGACACCACCACGACACGCGCAAAGTCTGCTGTACCAACTGTGCGGCCCGGCAACCGGACAGTCAACGGTACGCCGCGAAAGCCGGGCCGCGCAGCCGCTCGCCACCGGGTTGTCGGACCCCGCTGCCAGACTCGGTCTCGTGCGATGGGCGGTGGCGGAGTGGGGCGACGGTGGTGCTCGTTTGTGTCCCCTGGAGCGGGACGGTCGACCCGCGGGACCGGCGGTCTACGAGCCGTCGCTGGCCGAGGCGGTGCGCTCACGTCCTGAGGTCGAGCGGTGGGTGTGGCGATCCACCGCGGAGATCTACCGGACCTTGCTCGCGGCCGGCGTGCGCGTGGAGCGCTGTTACGACGTGCAGGCCGCGGAAGCCCTGCTGATCGGGCACGAGGAGGGCCAGTCGGGTCAGGCGCGTTCCCTGGCGGCAGCCTGGGCGCGCCTGCACAACCTGCCGGTCCCGCCGGACGCCCCCGCACGGGCGGCCGAAACCCAGCCGTCGCTGTTCGAGTCGGCGCCGGTGCCGCTACCGCCCGGCACGGACGAGTTCACCGCGCTGCTGGAGGTCTACGCGGGACAGGTCGCCAGGACGGCGCGGACCGAACATCCGGAACGCATGCGGCTGCTGCTGGCCGCCGAATCGGCGGGCATGCTGGTGGCCACGGAGATGTCGCGGTCCGGGATCCCGTGGCGGGCGGACGTCCACCGCGAATTGCTGGACACCATGCTGGGGGAGCGCGTTCCCGGCGCGCCGGAACCGCGCCGGATGGTGGAGTTGGCCGATGAGGTGTCGCGAGCCTTCGGCGGTGCCGTCCGGGTCCGGCCCGACCTGCCCAACGACATCGTCAAGGCCTTCGCCCGCTCCGGGATCGTGCTGTCCTCCACTCGAAAATGGGAACTCCAGCAGGTCGACCACCCCGCCGTAGCGCCGCTGCTGGCCTACAAGTCGCTCTATCGCCTGTACACCGCACATGGCTGGTCCTGGCTCGAACAATGGGTGCATGGCGGCCGATTTCGTCCCGAATACCTGCCCGGCGGTACGGTGACGGGCCGCTGGACCACCAATGGTGGTGGGGCCCTGCAGATTCCGAAGGTGATCCGGCAAGCGATCCGTGCCGATCCTGGCTGGTGTCTGGTGGTCGCCGACGCCGACCAGATGGAGCCGCGCGTGCTCGCCGCCGTGTCGCGCGACCCCGGATTGATGGAGGTGGCCGGTCGCGGTGAGGATCTGTACGCGGATCTGGCGGTCCGCGGATTCGGCGGTGACCGCGCCCAAGCCAAGATCGCCCTGCTCGGCGCCATTTACGGGCAGACCTCCGGAGATGCCCTGATCCACCTCGCCGGTCTGCGTCGGCGGTATCCGTCGGCGGTCGCCTATGTCGACGATGCGGCGCGCGCCGGCGAGGAAGGGCGCCTGGTGCGCACGTGGCTGGGGCGTACCTGTCCGCCGCTGTCGGTCGCTGCGCCGGAGGAGCCGGACCCGGCCCAGGAGAACCCGGGGGGATACGGCAGCAGCTCCGCGGCCCGGGCCCGTGGCCGGTTCACCCGCAACTTCGTGGTGCAGGGCAGCGCCGCCGACTGGGCCCTGCTGGTCCTGGCCGGTGTGCGTCATGCGATCGCCGGTCTGCGTGCCGAACTGGTCTTCTTCCAGCACGACGAGGTGATCGTGCACTGTCCGGCGGAGGAGGCGGCAACGGTGACCGCCGCGATCGCCGCCGCGGCCGAGACCGCGGGCAGGCTCGCTTTCGGATCGACACCGGTGCGGTTCCCGTTCACCACCGCTGTGGTGGAGTGTTACGGGGACGCCAAGTAGAAAGGCCCCCACACAGAACAGTCCCCGGTAGTCTCCATCGAATCCATGAGCTTTCAGTCGTCGCTGACAACTCTGGCATTCGATTGGCTTGCCGGGGGCCTGGCCAGATCCTCGAAAATTGTCACCGAAGTCAACAGACGTCTCTACTGACAGCGTCACTCATTTCCGGTGTTCTGGTATATGTACAGTCTTCTCCGGATTTTCGTTCTGTCAATACCTGTGGGCCCCTGAATCCGGCTTTTTTCGGCCCCTCCGGGCTGCGCGCGCAAATCGGTGCCGAGACGTGCTGTGCATCGGCATCGGTGCGGCGCAGAATGCTGGGTGTGGAGCTGACAGCCGTGCGTATCGACAAGCCGGATGATCTCAACGTCGTCATCGGGCAGGCGCACTTCATCAAAACCGTCGAGGATCTGCACGAAGCGCTGGTCGGGGTCAGTTCCCACCTGCGGTTCGGGCTGGCATTCTGCGAGGCATCCGGGCCGTGCCTGGTCCGGCACTCCGGCAACGACGACGATCTGATCGAGCTCGCCACGACGAACGCACTCGCCGTCGGTGCGGGACATTCGTTCATCGTCTTCCTGCGTGAGGGATACCCGGTCAATGTGCTCAACGCGATCCGGCACGTCCCGGAAGTCTGCGGAATATTCTGTGCCACCGCCAATCCCGTGGATGTGTTGATCGCCCAGACCGAGCTGGGCCGCGGAATTGTCGGAGTGATCGACGGGTCCGCACCACTGGGCGTGGAGAATGCCGACGATCAGGCAGACCGTCGACAGCTACTGCGTCAGATCGGCTACAAGTTGTAGGGGCCCGCGTCCGCCGCGTCCGCTGAGGCATTGTGCGGACGGTAACCGTGGAGGACAGTGGGTATGTCCGGTGGCGCCCACCGGGGCGCCGCCTTTATGGGAGCAGGAGGTGGCTCGTGTACGCACGTTCAAGCACCATTGCAGCCCAGCCGTCGTCGATCGACGGCGGGCTCGCGTACCTCCGCAATGAGGTGATGCCGAATCTGCCCGAGCTGGAAGGCTGGGTCGGCCTGTCGCTGATGGTGGACAGGTCGACAGGGCGCTGCATCGCCACTACCGCGTGGGAATCCGAGGACGCACTGCATGCCAGCAGCCGGCGCGTCCAGCCAATGCGTGATGGTCTGGCCCAGTCGCTGCACGGGCCGGTCGAGAAGGTCGAAGAGTGGGAAGTCGCGGTGATGCACCGTGATCACCTGGCAGGCGCGAACGCGTGCACCCGCTGTACCTGGGTGCAGGTCGATCCGTCCGGTATCGACCAGGCGATCGATACGTTCAAATCACAGCTGATGCCGGAGTTCGAGAAGCTCGAAGGATTCCGCAGCGCCAGCCTGTTCGTCGACCGGGCAACCGGCCGCGGCGTCGGCTCCACCGTCTGGGCGAGCCTCGAGGAGCTGGACAGCAGCCGCGAGCACGCTGATCGGATCAGGAAGATGGCGACCAAGGTCACGGGTGCCAGGATTCTCGATGTGGCGGAGTTCAGGTTGGGGTTCGCTCACCTGCGTGTGCCTGAGATGGTGTGACATCAGGAGTCATCCGGCCCGGG
>NZ_JBHXAY010000174.1:0-8814 GCF_042728775.1 Nocardia sp. NPDC060259 | reverse complement strand
GGTTCTCCTTAACCGGAGAACCCGCCCTCCCGCACGAGAGTACATACCCGCCAAGGACTCCGCATCAGTCGTCCGGGAATTTTCTTGTGCCACAAAACAAACCAAAAGTTGGTAATGGCCATTCCGGCAATCGACCAGCAAGCCTCCGAGCGCATCCGCGCCAAGTGGCATGCGCCACACCGTTAACCGGACGATTGCCATCGACCCCAGCACGAGCCTCTGAGCAGGCATGACCGCCGCCAAGTAAGACCCCTGGACAGCAGGGGGCGAAGAACAGGCCGTCGACGGCGCGTTCCACCCCCACACCGCCTGCCAGCGGGTTATCGTCGGCCAGGGCGCATTCGTCTCGCCCAGCACATCCAAGGTTCGTTCGAAGGAGTTCGTATGGCCGTCAACGTGGTGCTCGACAAAGTTCTCGACAAGGAATTCGAGAACAAGACGCTGAAGGAAATCCTCGCCGCGCCGCCGTCGGCGCTGGCCGGCCTCACCGACGCGCACGACAAGCAGCTGCTCGACGCGCTGAAGATCAAGACCATCGCCGACCTGGGTAGCAACAAGTTCTTCCAGCTGGCCGCGGCGCTGGTCGAGCTGTCCGAGCGCGAAGGCTGAACCTGCCGAAAACACAACGGCCTGCCGGCGAAACCGGCAGGCCGTTGTCGTTGCCCGATCCCGATCCGGGTTGTCCCCTCCGAACCGCTCTCGAACTCCGATGTGCGGACGGACTCAGATCCGCGAGGGATCGATCAAACCCTTCCGCACGGCACCAACGATACGACGTGGCACCTGGTACTCGACGCCACCCACCGTGACCGGGACCAACTGTGGAACAGCGGCCTTCCACTGCGAACGCCTGCTGCGGGTGTTGGAACGCGACATCCTGCGCTTCGGGACAGCCACGGGTCAGCCCTCCTTTCCTGCGCGCGAACGCTTTCCGTATTTGCGCTCGAACTTCTCCACCCGGCCCTGGGTATCGAGGTTGCGATGGGTGCCGGTCCAGAACGGATGCGAATCCGAGGTGACGTCGACCATCAGCAGCGGATACGTCTTGCCGTCGGTCCATTCGACGCCGCGGTCGCTGGTCGAGGTCGACCGGGTCAGGAACCGCTTGCCGGTGCTCGAATCCTCGAACACCACGGGGTGGTAGTCGGGGTGGATGCCCGCTTTCATGCTGTTTCTCCTCTCGGGTTGATGTGCTCGCTCGCCGCGGCCGACGCCTCGGCGGAATCGGCGCAGGGGTCTTCGTGCCAGTCGCCGAAGGGGTCCTCCCACAACGCGACTCGCTCCGGCGCACGGTCGACCAGCAGCAGCTCGTCGTCCTCGACCAGCGCCCAGTGCAGGGCGTGGCGGATCTCGGCGGGGTCGGCATCGTGTGCCAGGATCACCAGCGACACGTCGCGGTCACCGAACCGCTCGTCCCAGCGCAGCGCGGCCATCGCCCTGCGGTCCGGGTCAGCGGCCGCCCGCTCCTCGGCGCCCATCGCCGCCAGCCAGCGACCGGCGCCGCCGACCCGCAGGCCACCGCCCGCCGACTCTAGCCAGACCACCTGATCCGGCTGGGTGGCCAGCCAGATCCGGCCGCGCGCGGTGACCACACCGTCGAACAGCACGTCGAGCGCCTCGTGCAGCCGGGCCGGATGGAACGGCCTGCGCGCGGCGAACTCGATGAGCGCGACACCGCAGTCGGTGGTCAGCGGCGGCTGACCACGCAGCAGCGGCGCGTGGGCGTCGAAGATCCGGCCGCGGCGCGCGTCGGCGGGAATCCCGGTCAGCAGGGCGCCGATCTCCATCGCGTCGAAGGCGGGGAGTTCGTCCAGCCAGGCCACCGGCGCCGCGGGTGCCATCCTGTCCAGCACGGCGTGCAGCCGCTCGCGGTCGAGCGCGTCGACACCCGTGGTCAGCACCACGAGCGCGTCGGCGAAGTCGACCTGGCCGACAGCGACCTGGGCGACGGTCCGCTCGTCGTCGGCCGCGGCGAGCCCGCGATCGGCCAGCGCCTCGTCGCCGGTGGCGTCGGCGAGCCACTGCTGCCCGTCCAGGCAGGTCAGCGTGGCCTCGATCCGCACGTTCCGGCCCGCAGGCCCGTCCACCCGATCGGCCACCCCGGTCACCTCGACCGTGTCGATCGCGTGGCACAGCGCCTCGGCCTCGATGGCCGGGTCGAGCGCGAGCACGATGCGGCGCACATGGTCGCGGGCGGCGAGTGTGCACAGCATCGGCAGCAGATCGGCCCGCAGCGTGCACGACACACAACCGTGCGCGAGCTCGAGCACGGTGGTCGTGACGGTGCCCGCGGTGCGCACCGTGCGGCGTACGACGCCTTCGCGCAGTTCGGCGAGGTCGTGGTGCACGACCACGGTGCCCGCGTCCTCGCTCAGTGTCGCCGCGATGTGCTCGACGCCGGTCATGGCAGGTCCGGAGAAGCCGGCGAGCAGCACGACGGGCGTTCTCCGGTCGGTCTGGTCCAGCACCCGGATCCCCTTTCGATAACGATTTTCATTTACCTTAGCGCAACGGTACAGTGCGGAATACCTGTTGTCGAAAATGGTTGTCATACCCATGGAGGGAGGTCGCATGTCGGCCCACTGCCAGGTCACCGGTCGCAAGCCCGGCTTCGGAAAAGCCGTCTCACACTCGCACCGGCGCACCAACCGGCGCTGGAACCCCAACATCCAGCGCAAGACCTACTACCTGCCCAGCGAGGGCCGCCGCATCACGCTGACGGTCTCCGCCAAGGGCATCAAGACCATCGACCGGGACGGGATCGAGGCCGTGGTGGCCCGGATCCGCTCCCGGGGCGACAAGATCTAGGAGCACTCATGGCCTCGAAGTCGACCGATATCCGGCCCATCGTCAAACTCAAGTCCACCGCGGGGACCGGCTTCACCTATGTCACCCGCAAGAACCGCCGCAACGACCCCGACCGGCTGGTCCTGCGCAAATACGACCCCGTCGTGCGCAAGCACGTCGACTTCCGCGAGGAGCGCTGATGGCGAAGAAGTCCAAGATCGCCCGAAACGAGCAGCGCCGCGCGATCGTCGAGCGCTACGCCGCCCGGCGCGCCGAGCTCAAGGAGCTCATCCGCAAGCCGGGCACCGGCGAGGCCGAGCGGGCCGCCGCGCAGGCCGAACTGCGCAACCAGCCCCGCGACGCCAGTCCGGTACGATTGCGCAATCGGGATGCAGCCGATGGCCGGCCACGCGGCCATCTCCGGAAGTTCGGCCTCTCCCGTGTTCGTGTGCGCGAGATGGCCCACCGGGGCGAGCTCCCTGGGGTCCACAAATCGAGCTGGTAGACACCCACTGATCTCGTGAGAAGGAACATCGCATGGCAGTGAAGCGAGCACCGTCCAAGAAGGCACGCGCCGAGCAGGGCCGTAAGCCGAAGAAGAATCCGTTGATCGCCGCGGGCATCGAAGTCGTCGACTACAAAGACGTCAACCTGCTGCGCACCTTCATTTCCGATCGCGGCAAGATCCGCAGCCGTCGCGTCACCGGTCTGACCCCGCAGCAGCAGCGTCAGGTCGCCGTCGCGGTGAAGAACGCGCGCGAGATGGCGCTGCTGCCCTTCACCACCACCAAGTAGCCGTCACCCAAAAGTGGCCCCGAAGCTGTTGCCTCGGGGCCACTTTCGTTGTGCAGGCGATGAACGCTGCGACTTACGTCATCACGGGATGGTGAGAACCTGGCCCGCGTTGATCAGATCCGGGTTGTCGATACCGCTGGCCGACGCGATCTCGTGGTAGCGGTTGCCGTCGCCGTAGAAACGCTCGGAGATGGCCCACAGGGTGTCGCCCGGCTCGACCGTGTAGGTCTGCGCGGCCGGCGGCGGCGGGACCTCTTCGGCGATCGGGGCGGCGGCGACCGGCTCCGGCTCGGGGGCAGGCAGCGGGTTGTCGGTGTTGGTGGCCGTGGCCCACGCGACCGAACCGTCGGTGCCGTAGAGCACGACGTTGCGGTCGGGCTGGATGACCAGCTTCTCGACGTTCTTGCCGTTGGTCTCGGTCGACCAGGCGGCCGAACCGTCGCCCTTGTAGAGGACGAAGTTGCCGTCGTCCTGCAGGACCGCGCGCTGCACGTCCTGTCCATGAGTCTGGGCGGCCCACACGACGTTGCCGTCGGGCTCGGTCACCACAAGGTTGCCATCTGGCTGCAAGGCCAGGGTGTACGCACCGCCGGTCAGGGACTGTCCCAGTCCCAGTTCTTCGCCTACGCGCAGCGTGTCGCCCACGTTCGTCCTTTCGAAGATCCAGTTGCAGAGCATCCAACTTCAACGATGCTCGCCGTATGCCACGGCGGCGCATCGCAAGCGAATGTAGTCCCCGCCGAGCCGAAATGGGCGAGTTACGCGCAGGGTTCGCGGAAAGTTCACTGTGGGGACTGTCGCGTTTAGAATGCCGCACACGGCCGCACGTGCGCGTGCACTACGCCGACTAGGCTCTCGACATGCGAACGACGTCGCGTTTCACCGCCGCCGCGGCCGCCATGGCCGTGCTGCTCAGCCCACTCACGGCCTGCTCGAGCTCCGATGACGCTGCGCCCCAACCCGATTCGACGACCGCCAGCGCGCGCCCGGAAGACGGCAACGCGAGCCTCGGCCACCGATTCACGCCCGATCCCACCATCGTCGACGCGCACCCACTGACCTTCACGTCCTGGACTCGCCTGGGCGACAACATGATCGGCGTCAACTTCCAGACCGGTAACCCGGAGTGCTTCGGCGTCGACGCCACCGTCACCGAGTCCGCAACGGCCGTCTCGGTCGCACTGCGCGCGGGCACCCGCGCCGATGCCGTCGGCAAGATGTGCACCATGAACGCCGTCTTCGGCACCATGGAGATCACCCTGACATCGCCACTGGGGGACCGTCAGGTCGTCGACGCGGGATAACGAAAACGGGTGCCGCACCGAGGATTCGGCGCGGCACCCGTTCAGGTCGACGTGACTCAGTGCGCGAAGTGGCGCGCTCCGGTCAGGTACAGGGTGACCCCGGCTTCGCGGCACAGCTCGACGGTGTCCTTGTCGCGGATCGAGCCACCCGGGTGCACGATCGCGCGCACGCCGGCGGCGACCAGGATCTGGGGACCGTCGGAGAACGGGAAGAACGCGTCGGAGGCGGCGACGGAACCCTTGGCCCGCTCCCCCGCGCGCTCGACGGCGAGCTTGCAGGAGTCGACGCGGTTGACCTGACCCATGCCGACACCGACGGCGGCGCCGTCGTCGGCCAGCAGGATCGCGTTCGACTTCACGGCACGGCAAGCGCGCCAAGCGAATTCGAGGTCGGCCAGGGTGGTGGCGTCGGCCGGATCGCCCGCGGCGAGGGTCCAGTTGGCCGGGTCGTCGCCCGCGGCGTCGAGGATGTCGCGGTCCTGTAGCAGCGCACCGCCGCTGATCGGACGCAGTTCCACACCCTTGCGGCGCGGCGGCTCGGCGACCAGCACGCGCACATTCTTCTTGCGCTGCAGCACATCCACCGCGCCCGGCGCGTAGCCGGGGGCGACGATCACCTCGGTGAAGATCTCGGCGACCTGCTCGGCCATCTCGACGCTGACCTCGCGGTTGGCCGCGATCACGCCGCCGTAGGCGCTGACCGGGTCGGTGGCGTGGGCCTTGCGGTGCGCCTCGGCGATGTCGGCGCCGACGGCGATGCCGCACGGGTTGGCGTGCTTGATCACCGCGACGGCGGGCTCGTCGAAGTCGTAGGCGGCGCGCCAGGCGGCGTCACCGTCGGTGTAGTTGTTGTACGACATCTCCTTGCCGTGCAACTGCTCGGCCTGCGCGATGCCGACGGTGCCGTCGTTGCTGGTGTACAGCGCGGCGGCCTGGTGCGGGTTCTCGCCGTAGCGCAGCACCGCGGACCGCTCCCACGAACCGGCGACCCAGCCGGGGAACTGCTCGGTCTCGGGCTGCACGGCGGGCACGGCGACCGAGCCCATCCAGCTCGCGACGGCGACGTCGTAGCTCGCGGTGTGCTGGAAGGCCTTGGCGGCCAGCCCGGTCCGCTCGGCGAGGGTGAACCCGCCGGACTTCACCGCGGCGAGCACGTCGTCGTAGTCGGTGACGTCGACGACCACACCGACCGACGGGTGGTTCTTGGCGGCGGCACGCACCATCGACGGACCGCCGATGTCGATCTGCTCGACGCACTCGTCGATGCTCGCGCCGCTGGCCACGGTCTGGGTGAACGGGTACAGGTTCACCACGACCAGCTGGAACGCCTCGACACCGAGCTCGACGAGCTGCTCCACGTGCTCGGCGCGGCGGGTGTCGGCCAGGATGCCCGCGTGCACGCGGGGGTGCAGCGTCTTGACGCGACCGTCGAGGGTCTCCGGGAAACCGGTCAGGTCCTCGACCTTGGTGACCGGAATGCCCGCCTCGGCGATCTTGCCCGCGGTCGAACCGGTCGACACCAGCTCCACGCCGGCGGCGTGCAGTCCGGTGGCCAGCTCGACGAGCCCGGTCTTGTCGTAGACGCTCACCAGCGCCCTGCGGATCGCCTTACGTTCACTCACCGGCGTGCTCGCTCATCTGGAATTTCTGCCTTTCGTCCGTCGGAGACAATGCCTCGCGTCGCGACAGCGGCGATGACCTCCGCCAGCAACCGTCGCTCGACAACCTTGATGCGCTCGTGCAGGGCGGCCTCGTCGTCGCCGGGCAGCACCTCGACCGCCTCCTGCGCGAGGATCGGGCCGGTGTCGACCCCGCCGTCGACCAGGTGCACCGTGCAACCGGTGACCTTGGCGCCGTAGGCGAGCGCGTCACGCACACCGTGCGCGCCGGGGAACGACGGCAGCAGCGCGGGGTGGGTGTTGATGAACCGGCCGCCGAAACGCTCCAGGAACGCGGGGCCGACGATCTTCATGAAGCCCGCGGAGACGACCAGATCGGGCTGGAAGGCATCGACGGCCTCGGTCAGCGCGAGGTCCCAGGCGGAGCGGTCGGGGAAGTCTTTCACCGCGACGCGGAAGTGCTCGATACCGGCGGCCTCGGCGTACTCGGTCGCCTGGCACACCCGGTCGACGCCGACCGCGACGATCTTGGCGGGGTACCCGGGCTCGCGCGCGGCGGCAAGCAGCGCGTTCAGCAGCGAGCCGGTGCCCGAGGCGAGGACGACGACGGTGGCCGGTGTCCCTGCGGGCTTCCACTGGGCAAACGAGGACGTCAGCGCTCTACTCCTGCGTGTGGGTCGGGTGGCGGCGATCGGCGATACCGCCGGGTCGAGCTTAACGACCGGTGGTCTCGTCACCTTCCGGCAGGTCCGGCTCGACCACCTCGGCGTCGACGATGTCGTCGGCGGGCGGTGCCGCGGAACCGGGGGCGGCGATGCTCACCTCGACGTCGTCGTCGATGTCGGTGACCAGTTCGGCGTCGAGTTCGACGGCGGGATCGTCGTCGTAGTCCTCGGTTTCGTCCTCGTCCTCGTCGTCGTCGTAGTAGTAGTCGTCCTCGTCGTCGTAATCGTCATAGTCGTCGTAGTCGTCGTAGTCGTCGATGTGGTCGTCGTAGTCGTCGACCGGTGCGGTGGGGGCGAGAAAGCGGCGGGCGAAGACCATGCCGACGAAGCCGCCGAAGCCGAACCAGGTGACCATCAGCACGACCAGCATCAGCAGGTCGACTCCGACCCAGCCGACGGCGCCGAGTTGTCCGCCGCCGAGGATCGCGAGCGCGAGGAACGTCAGCGTGGACAGCGCGGCGGAGGTGAGCGTCGCCCACGGTGCGCCGGGCCGGTCGTCGCTGGTGCGGCCGAGCTCGATGCCGGCGAGCACACCCACCGCGATCGGCACCAGCAGCAGCACCGGCCACCAGGCCGCGGACGGCCCCTCCGGCAGCGGGATCAGCGCGGGCACGGCGGGCACCTGGCCCGCGGTGACCCCGAACAGCCCGACCGAGCCCGTGCCGAACTGCACGGCGGCGCCGGTCAGCAGACCCGCCGCGGCGATCACCACATTGGGCAGGTAGAGCAGCGACAGCAACGTCATACCGAGGACGTCGGTGAAGTTGTGCGCCTGGTTGTAGGCACCGTCGAGGCGCGCGAGGTGCGTGAAGAACGACACGGCGGTGGCCAGCGCGGCACAGCCGAGCATCCGCACCACGGTCCGACGGGCGGCGCGGGCACCGAGCACGGCCCATTCGGGGATCTCGACCGGAACGAGCGCGCACAGCGAAGACCAGGCCCTACCGGCGATTCCGCCCGCGGCCGCACCGAGATACAGCACGATCACCCAGCCGAACGCGGTGACCGGGCCCGGCGGTTCGAGCGGGGTGACACCGGCGGCGTCACCGGTGACGGCCAGGCAGACGGCGGTCATCAGCAGCGGACCGGCCAGAACCGCGCCGGTGAGCCAGCCCAGCTCGATCGGGGTCGGCCGATTGGGCACCGCCCGCGCGCATTCGCGGGCCGCCACCAAGACCAGAATCGCGGTCGGGACCAGCGGCAGCAGGCCGAGCGTGGTCCGGCCGACGGTGAGCGGAATCTGATGGGCGGCAAGCCAGGTCGCGGCGACCGCGCCGGGCGCGCTGGTCAGGTCGGTGCCGGTGGTCAGCATGACCACCAGGACGAGCAGGATCGTCGCCGCCAGCGCGCAGATCGTCGGCCTGGCCGCGACCAGCAGCAGGGTCCGCGCCCGCTCGGGCGACAGCGACCACCAGGGCGGTTCGTGACCGTGCCCGGACGGCGGTGCGGTGGCCTCCCCGGCACCGCGTGACCCGGAGGTCCGGCGCACGAGGGCGTTACGGGAGCTCATGACAATTCAGCGTGGCAGCTTTCCCGGCAAGCGCGGGTCAGGCGCGCCGCGAGCCCACAGGCACACCTGTGGGC
>NZ_JBHXAY010000173.1:0-9002 GCF_042728775.1 Nocardia sp. NPDC060259 | reverse complement strand
GCGGGCAGCGCGGCGCGCGCCGACCAGTCGGCCGGCGACCTCGCCGGTGACCGCTGGGCGAATCGTTCACCCGACCTCGGCAGGAGCACGATCCCGCGATGACGACCACCTCGACCGACACCTACGAGCGGCGCTCGTACGGGCTGTGGCAGAAGCCGCGCAGCGCGGGCCTTTTCGGCCTGCGCTGGGAAGAGACCGTGATCGGTTTCGTCGTGGTGATCGCGGCCCTGATCAGCGCCATGGTCGGTGGGTTCACATGGGGTTTCGTCGTCGGCGGCCTCGGCGCGCTGGTGATGGTGCCCCTGGTGTGGCGGACGGGGGGCCGCTCCGGATACGAGACGGGACTGATGATGTTCAACTGGATGCGCTCGCGCAAGAACGGCGAGCACGTGTATCGCGGCGGCCGGTTCTCCCGGATCCCCGGCGGCGTCACCAAGCTGCCGGGGCTGCTCGCCCCCTCGAAGCTCTACGAGGGCATCGACGCGGGCGGCTACCACTTCGGGATGATCCACCTGCCCGCGTTCGCGCAGTACACCGTGGTATTGCGGGCCTGGCCGCAGGGCCACGAGGCAGTGGACCAGCCGGTGATCGACCGCTGGGTCGCCGCGTGGGGCACCTTCCTGGCCTCGGTCGGTCAGACCAGCGACATCGTCGCGGTGGTGCCGGTGATCGACACCGTCCCCGAGACGGGTAACCGGCTGCTCAACGAGGTCTCCACGATCACCCGCCCGGAAGCGCCCGAGCTGGCCCAGCAGGTGATGTACGAGCTGGCCACCGAGCTGCCGCAGGAGCGGGTGCAGCTGCTGCCGCGCGTGGCGATCACGTTCAAGGCCACCACCGCCGAGCGGCGCAAGAACCCGGCCGAGGAGGCCGTGGAGATCGGGCGCAGGCTGCCCGGCATCTGCGCGGCGCTGGCCGAGGCGGGCGTGCGGGCGCAGCCGATGTCGGCCGAGGAGGTCATCTCCTTCATCCGCCGCAGCTACGACCCGGCCGCGCAGGCCGACCTCGAGGTCGCCGCCGCCGATCCGGGTGGGCACGGCCTCGGCTGGGACGACGCGGGCCCGGTCTCGCACGACGAGAAGTGGGATCACCTGATCCACGACGGTGGCCGCTCGGTCACCTGGGAGATGGACGCGGCGCCGGAGGGCGCGGTCGACGAGCGGGTGCTGCAGCGACTGCTCGCGCCGAATCCCGAAGTGCCGCGCAAGCGCATCGCGATCGTCTACCGGCCACACTCGGCCGCCGACGCCGCCGAGATCGTCGACGACGACTTCAAGAACGCGCTCGTCGCGCAGCAGAGCGAACGCGGTGTCGTCTCGGCCGCCGCGACACTGCGGGTCGGTGCGACCCAGCAGGCTCGCGAGGAACAGGCCCGCGGGCACGGCGTGACCCGCTTCGGCGCGCTGGTGACGATCACCGAGCCGCTGCGCGGCGACCTGCCGCGCATCGAGGCCATCACCCGCGACCTTTCGACGCAGGCCCGGCTCAAGATCCGGCGTTGCTACCGCTACCAGGCCGCGGCGTTCGCGGCTTCCCTCGGTTGTGGCGTCATCCTGCCCGAGCACGCGACCATTCCGAAGGCATTGGCGGGGTGAGGCGATCATGGGACGCGACTTCGACGACATCGCGCTACGGCCCGTACACCGGCCGCCCCGCATCCGGGGGGAACGCGAGCCACGACCGGTCGGGAGTTCGTCGCGCGTGAGCGACGACGTGCTCGGCCTGGAGGAGCGCACCGAACGCGGCGAACGGGAGTCGGCGCGCGGTACCGCCGTGGCCGACGAGCACGCCGAACGCAGATCGCGGGAGGGCAGGTCGCGCGCCGGGGAACCGGGCGTCAGGCCGCGTGCGGACGAGCCACGTCGTCCGGCCGCCGAGCGCGGGACGCAGGGTGCGGACACCCGCAGGCCGCGCGCGGACGACGAGCACCGCAGGCCGCGCACCGGCGAGAACCGCAGGCCACGTGAGGACGAGGCGCGGGGCAGGCGCGGTGACGAGGCGAGCGGCGGCAGGCCCGCCGCGGGCGAGCGGCGTCCGCGTGGACCGCGGCCCGACGCCGACCGCGCCCCCACGGCTCGCGTCGAGCGCGGGCTGCGCGCCGAGGATCACGGCCCGCGGCTCGATCACGCGCGCGCGATGGATCCGCACCGCAGGAAGCGTCCGATCGAGCAGGCCAGGCTCGTCAAGGCGCCGCGCCCGGTGAAGGCGGACCGCCCCGACGACGTCGCCGATCGGGCGATGGGCACCGGGCGCTCGGCCAAGTCGCGGAACAAGGCCGACCGGCGTGCCCAGTCCGGCCCGTCGCTGCTCGACGACGCCACCCGCGCCCGCTACGAGATGATCGCCCGCGAGCAGTCCGGCCTGCGCGCCGCCTGGGCGACCTTCCGCATCCACACCGACGACCTGCGCCGCAACAACGCGCAGGCCCGCACCGAGGCCGTCGTCAGCGACGGATTCGACCGCACCACCGCCGAATTGACCGACCGCGGCTACTCCGGCCCCGGCGGCGGCAAGATGAACGTGGTCGGCCGCCCGGTCGAGTACCGGGCCACCACCGCCCAGGTCGCAGGCCTGTGGCCGTGGTCGGTCGGCGCGGGCGCGCCGCTGATCGGCACCCCGCTCGGCTCGCACCTGCACACCGGCGCGCCGGTCTGCTTCGACCCGATGAACTGGTTCATGCGCGGCAGCTTCATCACCGCGCCCAGCCTGTTCGTGCTCGGCCTCAACGGTTTCGGTAAGTCCTCGCTGGTGCGCCGGATCGTGCTCGGCGGCATCGCCCAGGGCATCACCCCGCTGATCCTGGCCGACGTGAAACCCGACTATCGCAAGATGGTCGAGCTCGTCGGCGGCCAGGTGATCGACCTCGGCTACGGCCACGGCAAACTGAACCCGCTCGCCGCCGGTGTGCTCGGCTCGGTGGTGCCGCGGCTGGGGGAGTTCCCCGCGCTGCAACGTCAAGTGCTGCAGGACCTGCGGGCCAGGCAGGTGACGCTGATCGCCGGTCTGGTGGAACTGGTGCGTGGCGCCAGGGTCGCCGACTTCGAGGAGACGCTGATCGCGACCGCGCTGCGCATCCTGTACCAGCCGGGCAGCGGTTACGCCCCCGACAAGCCGCCGATCATGGAGAACCTGCTCGAGGTGATCGTCGGCGGCGGCGCGGAACTGATGCTCGACGCGGGCGCCGACAACGAGGACGAATACCAGCACGCGATCAAGAACCTGCGCCGCTCGCTGCGCGCGCTCACCCAGGGCCCGTTCGGCGCGATCTTCAACGGGCAGACCAGCGTTCCCATCGACACCGGCGCCGTCGCGGTGTGCATCGACGTCTCGCACATCCCCACCGGCGACAAGAAGCTCAAGGCCGCGGTCATGCTGGCCTGCTGGGCCGACGGATTCGCCTCGGTCGAGGCCGCGCACGTGCTGGCCGACGCGAAACTCGGTCCGCAGCGCTACTTCCAGGTGGTGATGGACGAGCTGTGGCAGGTGCTCGGCCTCGGCGACTTCATGGTCGACCGCGTCGACGAGCTGACCCGTCTGCAGCGTGGCCTCGCCACCGCGCTGATCATGATCAGCCACACGATCAAGGACCTGCAGGCGCTGGGTTCGGACGCCGCGATCGCCAAGGCGATCGGCTTCCTGGAACGCGCCCGCGCCAAGATCTTCGGCGCACTGCCCGCCGAGGAGATCAGCCGGCTCGATTCCACCGTGCCCTTCACCTCCGCCGAGCAGGAGATGGTGACCGGCTGGTCGGCGCCCCAGGCGCTCACCGGTGAAGCGCTGCGCCCCGGCCAGCAGCGGCCCTCGCCGCCCGGCACCGGCAAGTTCCTGCTCAAGATCGGTGAGGATCGCCGTCCCGGTATCCCCTTCCACATGGAGTTCACGGTGTCGGAGAAGGAAAGCGGAATCCACGACACGAATCAGCGGTTCAGCGAGTTCGGCGACAATCCGCGCGGAAGGTCTGCCGACGGCGGGCCGGAGGCGGAAGCGGAGGGTCATCACGCGGGCCCTCGGGAGCAGGCGTCGACGACACCGCCCGAACCGCCGACACCGAACGGAGGCCGGCAATGATGCCGCACCGGTCCTACCGCCGGGTCTCGCCCGAGGTCCGCAAGGCCGCCGTCGAGCAGGTTGTCGCCCTGACCGACAAGTTGCGCAGCGAGTCCGAGGCCTGCCGGGTGGTGGCCGAGCAGATCGGCGTGCACGCCAACTCGGTGCGCAACTGGGTGCGCGCGGCCGAGGGCCCGAGCCTGGACCGGATGGACGCCACCGCGCTACGCCGCAAAGTGGTGCTGCTGCAACAGCAGCTGGCCGCCGCCGCCGAGATGAACCGCACGCTCGCCGACACGCTCAACGAAACCCGGCGCCGCACGTGATCGCCGCCGCGGCGGACCCGGATCCCGGCGCCCGGCGCGGAACGTCTGGAGGCGGCCGGTGAACGCCCGCACGATGCTGATGTCCGCGCTCGGCTCCGTCATCGGGTTGATCGCGCTCGTGCTGGTCATCGTGCTGCCCTCCTCGGACGAGACCTGCGAAACCTCCGGCGTGCTCGACGGTTCGTCGGCGCCGACACTGCCGCCGCTGGGCGGCCAGTCGCCCGCTGACGCCCGGGCCGCCGCGTCCGCGACGCCGACAACCAACGCCGCCGTCACCGGGACTCCCTCGCTGGCCGCCGGGGTCGGTCCGCTGCGCCGCACCCTGCCGCTGGAGACCGGCACCTTCACCGTCTCCGACGTGTTCGGTTCCCGCGGTGGTGATCACAGGGGCATCGATATGGCGGCCACCGACGGGACGACGATCTACTCGGTATCCGACGGACGGGTCGTCGCCGCCGGTCCGGCGTCGGGCTTCGGCAACTGGATCGTCGTCGATTCCGTCGACACCAACGGGCGTGCCTACTCCGCCGTCTACGGGCACATGTGGGATCACGGTGTGAAGGTGCGGACGGGGCAGACGGTGACCGCGGGCCAGCCGATCGGGATGGTCGGCTCGGCGGGCGAATCCAGCGGCCCGCACCTGCATTTCGAGATCGTGCCGGGCGGCCGCTTCACCGGCGGCCGCCAGATCGACCCGATGCCGTGGCTCGACGGCGCGCCGACCCCGGATGTCGGTGGCGCGCGGGCGTTCTCGGTCGACCCGAACTGCGTGCGCGGATTCGGCAGCGCCGGTGGCGCGCTCGCCGACGGCAAGGTGCCCGCGGAACTGGAGATCTGGTACCGCAGGGCGGGCACCGTCTGCCCGGAGATCTCCTCGTCGCTGCTGGCCGCACAGGCCAAGCAGGAGTCCGGTTTCCGCCGCGGGCTGACCTCACCCGCCGGCGCGCAGGGTCTGGCGCAGTTCCTGCCCGGCACCGCGGTGAGCATCAATCCCGACGACGGTTTGCCCTATGTCATCGACGCCGACGGCAACGGCACAGCCAGCGTCTGGGACGACGGCGACGCGATCATCGGCCAGGCCCGCTATATGTGCGCGATCGCGCACAAGATCGCGGGCTGGATGGCGGCGGGCAAGGTCTCCGGCGACCTGACCGCGCTGACCCTGGCCGGCTACAACGCCGGTGAGGGCGCGGTGCTCAGCTCCGGCGGCATGCCCAATCAGGTTGCGGCGCACTACTCCGAGACCCAGCCCTACGTCACCAACATCCTCTCGATGGAACCGCAGTACCGCGCGCCCGGCGCGCAGGGCCGGTTCACCCCCGAACCCGGTGGCGGCGGCGCGCAGATCGTCGAGGCGGCACACGACTGGCTCGGCGCGCCGTATGTCTGGGGTGGCGGTGGCGCGCAGGGCCCGAGCAACGGCGGGTTCGACGGGCCGGGACTCACCGCCGCCGCGGTGTTCGCGGCGTCCTCGGGCGCGGTGACGTTGCCGCGCACCGCCGAACAGCAGTGGGAGTCCGGCCGGGAGGTGCCCATCGCGAAAGCCGCGGCGGGTGACCTGGTGTTCAGCGATTTCGGGCCGAAAGGTCCGGCGAAGGTGGGGATCTACGCGGGCAACGGTCAGCTGATCCAGGCGGTGTCGCCGTCGAGCAGCGGTGCCGGCGGTGGCGTCGTCGAGGTGGCGGTGCCGGGTGACGCGCGGGCGAGGAGGGTGTTGTGACCACACGACGCGACGCAGCGGGGATAACCTGGTGGGAGAGAACACGAATCCGCACCATTCCGGCGGTGATGCTCGTGGCGGCCCTGACCTCGGTCGCCGCTTGCGGCGGCGACTCCGATACCGCGCGCCCGGACGGCGCCACGTCGACCACCCGGCTGCTCGAGGCGGCGGCCACCACGGTCGACCCGACGACGCCCGACGGTGTCGCGGTCGTCGCCCTGCGCGAGGTCTACACCTGGAACCCCGTGACCGAGCAGCAAGGAGATTCGCTGCAGCGGGCGCGAAAATGGCTGGGGCCCAGCATGATACGTATGCTGGACAGTTCGGCCGGGACCACCGACACGCCGAAACCGACGCTGCAGTGGGCGGACTGGGGTAAGGCGAAGGCCCACGTCGAGGCGTTCACCTTCGCTTCGGGGGAGCAGGCGCCGCCGAGCGCGGATCCCTCAGTGGCGCAGTACAAGATCGGCATCGAGCAGACGGTCGTCTACCCGAACGGGCGGACCGAGGCCCTACCGCCGAGCACGGTCATCGCGACCGTGGTGCAGACGCCGCAAGGCTGGCGCCTCGACGCGTTCCGCTGAGAGCACCCACCCACCATCCGACAAGGTCCACAAGGAGGCATACGTGGCGAAGAAGAAGGTGACGGATCCGGCCGCGATCGGACCCGACACGACGCTGATCCTGATCGTGTTCGGCTTTGCGACGCTGATCACCCTCGCCGTCGCGCTGCACCTGGGCAACGCGTTGTCGGTGGTGCCGCAGAACATTCCGGTGAACCCGATCGCGGTGGTCGCCGACCTGGCGCGCGGGAAACTGCACTGGCCGCGGGCGTCCACGGTGATCGTGCTGCTGGTCATCGCCGCGCTCGTCGCGTTCGTGGTGATCCGCAAGCAGCTGAAGAAGCGCGCGGTGGTCGGCCGGTTGTCGATCGACGACAAGGCCGACCACATGGGCAGCGGCAGCGCCATCGCCTCGATCACCGAGGACGGGGTGCGGACGAAGGCCAAGGAACTCGGCGTGCGCCTGGGCACCAACGACGCGCCCGGTGTGCCGATCGGCATCGCCGTCGCCGACGGCACCCCGCTCTACGGTTCCTACGAGGACCTGCACCTCGACATCTGGGGTCCGCGCCAGGGCAAGTCCACCTCGCGCGTGATCCCGGCGATCCTGTCGGCCATCGGTCCGGTGCTGACCACGTCGAACAAGCGTGACGTGGTCGACGCGACCCGGAATGTGCGCGAGGCCAAGGGCAGCGCGACGTTCGTCTTCGACCCGCAGGGCGTGGCGGGCGAACGGCCGACGTGGTTCTGGGATCCGCTGGCCTGGGTCGACCACCGCAAGGAGGGCTGCGAGATGCGCGCGGCCCGGCTGGCAGGCCACTTCGCCGACGCCGAGAGCGGCGGCGCCGACACCACCGACAGCTTCTTCGACCCGGAAGCCGAGGACCTGCTCGCCGGGCTGTTTCTGGCCGCCGCGATCGCGAGCAAGCCCATCACCCAGGTGTGGGAATGGGTGACCAACCCGCAGAACAGCGAGCCGATCGAGCATCTGCGCGGTGCGGGCCACGACTTCACCGCGGCCGGCCTCGCCATGCAGTACAACGCCGAACAGCGCACCAAGAGCGGCATTTTCGGCACGGCCAAGAAGATGGTGCGCTGCCTGCAGATGTCGAATGTGCATCCGTGGATCACCCGCGGCAGCGGCGACCGCCTGCAGTTCGACGAGCTCGAGTTCATCGAGCGCAACGGCACGCTCTACTGCCTGTCGCTGGAGGGTCGTGGGTCGGCCGCGCCGCTGGTGAGCGCGCTCACCGAGGCCGTCATCGACGTGGCGATGCGTAAGGCTTCGCTGTCGTCCGGTGGCAGGCTGCCGATTCCGCTGCTCGCGGTCCTCGACGAGGCGGCCAATGTGGTGCGCTGGAAGGATCTGCCCAAGCAGTACAGCCACTTCGGTTCGCGCGGCATCGTGGTGATGACCGTGCTGCAGTCGTGGGCCCAGGGCGCGCGGTGCTGGGGCGACGCGGGAATGAGCGCGCTGTGGTCGGCGGCCAATATCAAGGTGCTCGGCAGCGGTGTCGACGACATGGCGTTCCTGCGTGACCGCTCCGAGGCGATCGGCGAGTACGACTCGATCTCGCAGTCGATGTCGCAGTCGGGCAACAACAAGAGCTATTCGCGCTCGCTCAGTTCCTCGGTGACCTTCACGGCGCAGGGACTGGCCACGCTGCCGCGCGGCCGCGCGGTGGTGTTCACCTCGGGCCAGCCCGCCGTGCTGGTCCGCACCGTGCCCTGGTGGGAATCGGAGTACTCCGAGGCGGTCAAGCAGTCGATCGAATACAACGATCCCACCCGCAAGACCCGCATCGACGATCTCATCGGGACGCCGGTGCAGTCGAGTTCCACTCCGCCGGATCAGATCGGTGACATCGAGGAGGTCAAGCCACTGTGAACGAACACACGCAACCCGCGCGCGACATCGCCAACGGGTACGGCAATGTCTTCGATTTCGTCAACGACTACCTGAGCAGGGTGTACAGCAGACAGGTCACCGATATCAGTGACACGGTGTGGTGCCCGGAATGGTGGCGCCATCCCGAGGCGGCCGTGCGGCTGCACGCGCTGTGGCAGGCGTGGGAGCACTTCCGGATGCAGGGTGGACCGGGCATCAGTGTCTGGTTCCTCGATCACGCGGACCCGCATATGGCGAAACTGTTCGATCCGCGAGGGCCGTTCAAGTATTGCAGTGTGCGCAACGGCCACAAGAAGATGCTCGATCCGCTGCCGTTGGAGGAGCAGGTCGGGGCGGATCGCGACCAGTTCACCGACCCGGACGTCATGCGGACGATGGGCAAGACGAAGCCGTTCTAGCCGGCGGTTCCGGTCCGGCGGGGGCGGTCAGGCCGCCCC